>CAYRBR010000016.1:0-22248 GCA_964422555.1 uncultured Caldisericota bacterium
AAGAAGCAGTAATTATCACAGGTATGAGGAGGACCGGGAAGACTACTCTTTTACAGTATTTATACGAGAAGACGGAATCAGAAAATAAACTTTTACTAGACCTTGAAAATCCGTTGAATCGAAAATATTTCGAGGAAGAGAATTTTGATAAAATACAAGCTTCTTTGGGGATTCTCGGTATAAATTTCAGTGAGCCTTCGTATATATTTTTAGACGAGATTCAGCTGTTTAAGAATATACCGAAGATTGTGAAGTATTTTATTGATCATTTCAATACAAAATTCTTCCTGACAGGCTCTACGAATTATTACACACGAAGAAGATTTGAGGAATCTCTGGCAGGTCGAAAAATCGTGTTTGAGCTATTTCCTCTTACCTTCCGAGAATTTATTAAATTTAGCGGTAAAGGTCTGAATCCACCTTCTCAAAAAAGTAGTATATCACGCCCCATTTTTGAAAAACTATCCACACTATATGATGAGTATATTATGTTTGGTGGTTTTCCAGAAGTAGTCCTAAAACAAAGTGTAACCGAAAAAAACGCTGCTTTAGACGATATTTTCCGCTCTTATTTTAACTTAGAAGTAGTACAAATGAGTAATTACCGTAAAAGTGCTGTTATACGCGACTTAATGCTATTACTTATGAACCGGGCGGGTGAACGTATTGATGTGCAGAACATTTCGCAAGAGTTAGGCATATCACGGGCCACTACTTACTCTTACCTGGAGTTTTTAGAGGGCTCGTATTTTATTAAACTTTTAAAACCATTTAACTTGGGTTCCAAAATGGAAATACGAAAATCAAACAAAATTTATGTTTGTGATGTGGGTTTAGTTCGACATTTTGCCCATGCTGCAGAAGACTGTTTGTTTGAGAACAGCGTGTTTCAGAATTTGCGAACCAAATGTGATATCAAATATTATGAGCGAAAAAGTGGAACTCATATCCATTTCATTTGTGAAGACGAAAACCAAAGAAAAGCCTATGATACGGCACTCCATCCAAGAAAAACAGATTTAACCCGACTTTCAAGAATTGCGGGAGAAATCAAGATGGATGAATTTTCAATTATTTCGAAATATTATAGTGAATTAGACCATACCGTTTATGGTTTTATGGTGTAATATGAACCATTTCCTTTTGGAACCGTATTTCCTACAAATTGAAATGTGTCCTGCACAAAAGGAGGAACGCATATGAGAAAAGGAATAGCTTTTATTGTTGCTTTTGCCTTAGTTATTTCTCAGTTTGCTATGTATATCCCAACCTTTGCTATGTCAAACATTACGGTAACTGTTACAAATCCAGCAGCAGCCAACCCAAGTGATGTAGGTACGGGGGAAAAATCTGAATATTCAATTGCATTTGATATTGATTTCGATATTGATATCGGAGATGTCATAAAAGTTAAGTTTCCCTCAGGTACATCGTTTGTTAATACTACAATTGACAAGGCAGATGTAACAGTAGGTGGTGTGAATCCAACCGAAGATGTTTCTTCATCGGGAACGATTGCATCCATAAAAACACCTACTGCGTACACTGCAGGTGCTACTATTACGGTAGTATTTTCAATCAATGCAGGTGTCAAAAATCCATCTTCACAGAGTGGTAAATACAAACTACAGGTGGGTACATTTGAAGGACCTAACGGAACAACCGCGATTGAAAACTATGACGAGTATTCCAATAATTATTATATTGGATATCGATCTGAGGTTACAATCAGTCCCTCTGTAGATCCAAACTACGATGTAGCAGGTGCTAGAAACTTTAAAGAGTTTGTTACCTGGACCATTAAGTGGAAAACGGGGAATGCTGGTAAATTAACCGCTGGTTCTGATACCATAACTCTGGATTTTACCGGGAATGATTATGATTTTCCCAAACCAGATGGCTGTTTTGATGATGGCGTAGGAGGATGGTTTATTCCTGCTACCTACATTCAAATTAACAGCAAGCCTTTAAAAAGTTCTGCAACAGCTGTTATAAGTGGAGTAGCTCCGAACCAGATTCTTGAGTCAATTACCTTCACTGTTCCTAACACCTTATCAGATATAAATGCGAATCAAACAGTTACTATTATTCTTACCAACCAGGTTGGAATGTTAAATCCGGTAGCTGATGATTACAAAATCAAAGTAAATTCCAGCCAGGAAACAACACAAATATCCTCTCAAACAATTGCCGTAAACGATGCTGTTTCATTTTTCGATCTGGATGCAGTTGAACCTGGTGTACAGGGAATATTGATTGAACCCCCTACAACCAGTACAGCAGCTGCATATGTTATGGGAATTATTAACGATATACCGTTGTCAGTTGGTGTTGGAACCATCACTTTTGCTATGCCAATGAGCATGACAGGGGTACGTAATCCACCTTTAACAGCTTTTACTTTTGAACATTCTACCGATGGTGGACTTACCTGGATAGAAACAGCCTTAAAGATAACCCCAACTTTTACGGGATCCACGGTTGTTTTTACAGTACCTATTGATATTCCGGCCAATAGCCCCATTATAATTACTATGTCCAAAGACCTGAACATTAAAACTCCTACTACTGCAGGCACCTATTCTATACAGGCAATGAGTTCTGCTCAACCCTATTATAGACAATCTCCTACCTTTTCCATTGGAACCGGTGTTTCCAGTGTAAAGGTAACCCCATCTCCGCAAACTGATGGGTCAGAGAATGTACAATATATTGTAGAGTTTAAGTTAGGACAGAGTGGTGCATTATATAAAGATAGTGGCACTATACATATAGAACTTGATCTTGGCAATCCTATTGCCTTTGATGGTACTACTATATCGAATGGCTCGGTCTTTTTTGGAACGGGTGATTTTACAACCACCCCAACAAATGTAGATTTAGTTGGAGGAAGTACGTACGAGCTAACAGTACATCCACCCAAGGAAATACGAGCCAGTTCAACAGTAAAAATAACCTTTAAAGATTCCGCTGGTTTAATAAACCCAGCAGCTGGTACTTATAAAGCAACTGTGTGGACGTCTTCTGAAACTTTACGATCAGAATCGGAATCATACGAAATATACGATGCAATTGATGTGCAT
This sequence comes from uncultured Caldisericota bacterium, assembly GCA_964422555.1. GTDB lineage: Bacteria > Caldisericota > Caldisericia > UBA6126 > UBA6126 > JAGLCW01. The sequence continues at coordinate 3,084 of CAYRBR010000016.1, forward strand.
GATGTTACGGTTGATCCAACAGCAGCCAATGAAGAAGCTGAATATGATATTGAAGTAACCATTGGGGATGCATTAACTAAAAACATGGATACAATTTCGATTGCTTTTCCAACTGGACAACGTTTACCAACTACTATTACCCCGGGTGATATTTCAGTAGATGGAACTGATGTTATATTAACTCCTACTGTTCGAACGAATGTACTAACATTCCATGTTCCAAATGATATCCCAGCGGGTAGTAACTTCCATATTATTGTAAAAAAATCTGCTAAACTGAAAAACCCGACTAATCCTGGTGTTTACCGATTACAAGTGAACACCTCCAAACAAATAGCATATCGACTTTCACCTCCATACAATATTGGTTCTTCTGTAACGGATATTGAGGTGGTAATTACACCTGATACGGCCGATAGCACAAATGTTCAGTACCAATTTAAGTTTAAAATTGGGAAGAACGGTGCTTTAACTAAGAATTCAGATGATCGTATATTTATTACCTTCCCCTTGGGGGCATTACCTGCTCCTTCTGCTGCAGCCGTAACCATTAACAACAAAATGTGCGTGGTAAATCCAGTTGTATCAGATTTGGGTGGAGGAGTATACGAACTCGAATTATCTCCTCCTGAAGATTTACGAGCCAGCTCTACAGTAACTGTTGTGTTTACCTCTTCTGCTGGGCTTCAGAACCCACCTGAGGGTAATTATCGTGCTAGTATCAGAACCAACAAAGAACCTATTGAAATGCAATCTGATCTGTACATCATTAAGAATGCAGTGATTGTCAATTCGGTAGATGTTGATCCTCCGGCCACTAGCGAAGAAGCTGAGTATGTAATTAGTATCGATATTGGTAAAAAACTTACAAAAGATATTGATTCCATTACCATTGCCTTCCCTCGTGAAACTCGTTTGAATACTTCCATGAACAAAGGAAGCATCTCGATTGAAAACGATGGTACAACACTTGACTTGAATTTACCTCCCGAAGTATCTAGTTCTACTGTTACTTTGAAAGTACCTGAAACGTATGACCCAACTGCTCCAGGTGCCGACCCAACTTTAATTATTACCTTTAAAAAGTCTGCAAAGGTACAAAACCCATCCACAGCGGGAATTTATACATTACAGGTAAAAACAACCTCTCAACCTTATTACCGAGTTTCCCCCAACTACGCTATTGGTACTTCTGTTACTGATTTTGAAATTACCCCTTCCCCAAGCTCTAAAAATGCAGTAGACGTTCAGTATACTTATAAGTTTAGACTTGGTTCAGATGGTGGATTAACTCGTAATTCAGATGAAATTCATATTATACAGAAAGTTGAATTACCAGTCGCCACTCCTGTTATCTTGCCTACTTCTTCGGTAATGGTAAACAACAAGTATACTCAGGTTGCCACTGAAATTAAAGATCCCATTAACCCTCTTTATCCACCTCTCGACGGTTGGAAAGAAATTGTCGTAAAAGTACCAGAAGATTTACGAAACAGTACTACGGTTACTATAGTAATTCTTCCATCGGCTGGTCTAATGAACCCTGTAAATGGTAATTACAAGGGTGTTATCTGGACAAATCAGGAACCAATTCCTGTTGAATCTGAATATTACCAGATCGATGATACGATTACGTTCAATGCTCCGGTTGAAGTAAACCCACCTTCTATAAGCATGATAGCTGAGTATACTGTGGATTTACATTTAGATTTAGGCTTGAATGCAAACCAGGGTACTATTACTCTTGCATTCCCAAGCGGTACAACTGTTGGAAGAGATATTCCAACAACGGGTGTTACCATTCAAATTGGTGCGGGTCCGGAAATGAACCTAAATGTTCCACCCGAGGTATCTAGCACTAAAGTTATAATCACGGTTCCCGCTACTGTACCGGATGGATCGGATGTAGTTATTCGATTCAAGAAGAATGCCAACGTGAAGAACCCTACTAAATCTGGGTTGTATAAGTTACAGGCTATGACTTCTACTCAGCCATACTATGCAGAATCAGATTATTATGCTATTGGTAGTTCCGTGACCGATTTTACGGTTACTCCTATGCCCAATAATATAAATGGTGAAAGAGTTGTATACCTCGTAACTATGAAGGTTGGGAAAAACGGGCTTACAGCAAATGATGATCAGATATTTATTAGTTTGCCATTAAGCAATCCTGTGGGTGCTGGTTCATTGCAACCCAGTACTATTACTGTAAATGGTAATTTCACCATGTTGGAAACTCCTTATACGATTGATCCAGTATACGGAGCTCCTTATATCCAATTCGAAATAACTACTCCGGTTGATTTACGAGCAGGAGCAGAAATTGAAATTATTTTCCTTGAATCTTGCTCCTTAACGAACCCGGGTACAGAAGGAATTAAATTTGGATATGCACATACTTCACAGGAAGATATTGCTATCAAATCTGAATTATACAACATTGTAGATTCTGTAGCATTCCCAGGAATTAATCCTCCATTAGACATGCGATCGGTTATTCCAAAATCGAATGGTGTGAACTTACATGCACAATATATGGTACATTTTGTAACCTCTGCTACAAAACCTGCTTTAACTCAGAATTTAGACCGTGTGAATATTGTATTCCCAGTTGGAACTACTATTCCTTCTGCCATTTCTCCTGGTTCGGTGTTTATCTCTACCGTACCTTTCTGGGGATTGGGGGGAGATCCGGATGCAATTACCTGTCCACCTCTCTTTGGTACTGCACTTAATCAGCCAGTTACAGTAATTGGTCAAGAAGTATCCTTTGCTGTACCAATTGGAATACCTGCAGGATCAGATGTGTATGTTTTATTCTGTAAAGATGCAAATATTGAGAATCCAGCTGAACCTGGTATGTACAACTTGTTAGTAAAAACAAGTACCCAGCCAAATTATGGAATCTCAAGAAACTATATCATACGATCAACCGTTACCCCCGCTGACGTGCTTCCTGTACCTCCTGTAATCGATCAGAATGCAGAATACACTTTCACGTTTACATTGGGTAGCGACGGGGCTTTAACTGCTAATAGTGATAGTATTTTTGTCGGATTTGACGGAAATGATTATCTAACACCGTTAGCAAATGTAGCTCCTTCTGCGATCAAAATTAACGGAGAGTACTGTAAAGTTTTTTCCATTGTAAACAATGGAATTGCTTTACCAATTAACGTAGATAATGCACCAGGATGGACACAGTACCGATGGATAGAAATACAAACACCTATTTCATTGGAAGCTGGAGGCGAAGTAAAGGTTGAATTCTTGCTTAGTGCAGGACTTGTTAATCCAGCTACTCCCGATAACTACAAGTGCATTATATGGACAAACAAAGAACCCATTGCTATTGAGTCGATGGAATATACTATTGGGGATGCAGTGCGTAATTTAGAAGTACCTGCTACCCATCCAAATCCAAAAACAACCGGTTCGTTTGCAGAGTATTTGGTAGATTTTGATCTGGGAATTGTTCCTGCTTCTCAACTATATGCAAATACTAGCTCCATTACTGTTGAATTTCCAGAAGGAACTGTAGTCCCTACTTATTTAAATCCTGCCGACATCAAAATCGGCTTTGGGGTTATATGTAATCCTACTTTTTCTTCGGTACCTCCTATTAACATTGATGGGAACACGGTTTCGTTTAGAGTACCCGTAGATATTCCTGCGGGGGAACATGTATGCGTGAAGTTTGAGAAGGGAGCACAAATTGCGAACCCAGAAACTCCTGGATCGTACCAGCTGAAGCTGAAAACTTCTTCTCAGCCCATATATGCCATTTCTAACTACTATTCCATACTTTCAACCAGTAGCATACCAAAAGTCGTTGCAGAACCCCCTGCAATTAATGCCAAAAATGTAGCCTACGAAGTACGCTTCACAACCGGTATTAATGGCAATATGTTAGAAGATATTGGTGAAATCGTACTTGTTTTTGATCCTTCTTATGTTGGAGACTACAATATCGGTTTTGATGCCAATCCTTCCGCTTATCCTGAGCTAACAACGTCGATCCCACCTAACTCTATTTATGTAAACGATGTGGTACTCGATTCTATACCAACTGTTGTTAATGCTGCAGGAGAATTGAAATACATTAAAATTATTACTCCTGTTAATATAGCTGCTGAATCAGAAGTAGTAGTACGAATTGGCAAAATTGCTGGTATTAAGAATCCACCAGTCGTTGGCTTGTATCGACTTGCATTGTTAACTTCAGTTGAGCCAACTCCTGTAGAATCACATTCATTTAGCTTATTCTCCTCTGTTGGAGGAGTTACGGTGCAATTAGCAAAGAGTGGATTTGTTGAACCGCTAGTTCCACCAGCTCCTGATGCAAGAGGTGCTACACCAAACGCTGAAGTAGAATACATTATTGATTTTGATACAGGACCTTCAGGGAATCTGGTAAAAGACATTGGAACGTTAACAGTTAAATTCCCTGTCGATACAACTTTACCACAAACTATGTTACCGGGTTCAATACGATTGAAAGTAACGAACTTAATACTTGGTGTTACTTACGATGGTACATTTACTATGGCTCCTGTTATTAACAGAGAAACCAGAGAAATTGTATTAACTGTACCTGCTGATATCGAAGCAACCGATACAATTGAACTTCGCTTCACTGAATTATCGGGAGTTCGTAACCCAACCCAGTCTGGAACCTATACACTGGAAGTTTCAACCTCTTCCGAACCTCTCTTAATTCGATCTGATCCTTACTCTATTTTGGGCTTGTCAGCTGCCAATGTTACAGTGGATCCTTGCCTACAAGATTTAACAGGTGCTAAATATACAATTTTGTTTACTACCGTGAATGCCTTGGCTATAGGTGATTTAATTGATATTGAATTTCCATTCGGAACAAGATTACCTTCTGTAATTGAAGGCGATTTTGTAATGGTAAATAACCACCCTGCCAATGTAGGTGCTTTCCCTCAGGTAATTGTCGATCAGCAAAAGGTATCGATTAAAGTACCTGAAGCTATTCAGGCTTTATCTACTGTTCGCATTGAATTTCTTGAAAAAGCCCGTATACAGAACCCAGGTTCGGGTATGTATACCATGAAAATGAAAGCTGGCGTATTTGAACCCGATTATCGTTGGGTTGAATCCAAAGAGTACTTCATATGTGGTGATTTCCAATTACAAAAAGTAGAAATGAAACCTAGTTCCCTCACCTTACAGAAAAATCAGCGAAAAACCATGGAAGTAATCTCGTATGATGAAAATGGGAATATGATTTCTCCTGCTGGCCTTTCTTATTACTGGACGGTATCTGGTAATGCAGGTACGCTGTCTGAGATTAATGAGAATGAAGCCGTATTTACTGCTTCCTCTATGGCAGGATCTGGATCGGTGAATTGTGCAGTAACATTTGGTGATACAACATTGAATGCAATTGCCTCTGTTACCATTGAATCAACGTCTGGAAGAATTATTATTAATCCGACAAATGTTTCTCTTGCTGTTGGAGATACACAAACCTTTAATGCACAGGCCCAAGATCAGAATGGGAATCCTCTTTCATTGTCCTTTAGCTGGTCATTGGAAGGTGATCCTACTGGAAGTTTATCTCCTATTGCTGGTTCACAGAGCACCTTCACAGCAACTGCTGAGGGAAATTCGATGGTTCGTGTAGCTGCTACTCATAATGGTGAATTGCTTGAAGCAAAAGCATCTATAGCTGTTTCAGAAACAGGTGGACCCGGACCAGGTCCTTCTGACCAATCGCCTGTCCAAGCTACAATTACTCCTCAAAGAGTAAATGCCAACCAGGGTGAAGTTAGTTTTAACATGACTATAACTTCTATCGACTCTGTCGAAAACGGTTTGGTTGAGATAACCGTACCCAGCGGATTCCCTGAACCAACCACCACACCTGGTGGACAAGGGTTTATTACTGCTGTTGCTGGATCGGGTGTATCTATATCGAACCCTCCCACAGTGAATGGAAGAAAAATTACATTTACTGTTATGCAAATGCCAAACAGAACGACCTTTACTATTTCTTATAGTAAAGTATCTGCCCCTTCCACTCCAGGTGAATATATATTTGAAGTGAAAGGGAAAAAGAATCCGGAAAGTACACTTGCTTCTGTTGAAAATCCACCAAAAGTATTGGTAGTTTCAGCAGCTGATGGAAGTGGACGTGCTACAATTAATCCAAATCAGGCTTCTTCCGGTGCTACCGGTCAGAAATTTGAGTTATCCTATACTGCAGATGCAGTGATGGATGGTGGAGCGGTACAGTTTATAGTACCACAAGGATTTTCACGTCCTTCCCTATCTACTACTGCCGAAGGATATGTACACTTGAAGCAGGATTCAGTTGAGTTTGCAAATACACCCGAAGTACTCGGTAACATAATTACCGTACCTATAATGAAGATGGGTGTAAACGAAAAGTTTACAATTGTATACGAAAATGTTCGTGTACCTGCTTTACCAAAAGTTTATACGTTTGTAGTGAAAAGTCAGGGATTGGCCGGTAATTTTGTAGAAATCCCAGCAAGCCCCTCTGTTAAAGTTAGCAATACTAGAATATCTGATGGAAAGGTTGAAGTAGTACCGAACCAAACTTCTATGCCTGCTGAATACACCATTTCCTTCCGTAATTCAGGAACAGGTTCACTGCTAGCCGGGAAAGGGACTATTGAGTTTATCTTCCCTGCTAAAACGATTCTACCCGATTCCATTCAAAGTAGTAAAATTACGGTAAATGGAGAATCCGTTCTCTTACCTCCCGACGTAGAATCGGTTAGAAGTAAATTAACGATCACCGTACCAAAAGATATTCCTGCAAATACACTTGTTATTGTCAAAATTTCTGCAGAGGCTGATATTGTGAATCCTGCAACACCTGGCGATGATTACAAAATATCAATTACTACATCGTCTGATACAATTCAAACTGCAACCGATGTTTACACCATTGTGGTTTCTGAATTACGTGATATTAAAGTTACTGTTTCACCTATACAGCCAGCTGCTATAGCTGAATACAAGATTTCTCTACGAGTGGGTGGCGCAGGTGCACTAAATGTAAATCAGGACTCCATCACTATTACATTCCCATCCGACACAGAACTTCCCGCTTCTATTGCTGCGAATGCCATTTTGATTAACAGCACTCCATTAATGACTCGACCTCAGATAGATCTTGCTCAGAGAAAAGTGATTATGGCGTTGCCTGTGCGAATCGAGAATGATTCTGAAGTGTTGATTGAAATCAAGGCTAGTGCAAAAGTGAAGAATCCAACACGAGATGGTATGTATAAGCTAACTATTTTCACTTCGAAAGAAACAAACAAAACAGAATCAGAAGCTTACCAGATTGGAACCTCTTTACTTGGCGATGTAAAAGTAGATCTTTCTTCTTCTCTAGTCGATGAAGAAAACGTTACATACACAGTTCAATTCAGAACGGGTGGATATGGACGAATTGAAGTAGGAGAATCAATTACAATTACATTTGATAGTCGCTATAATTTGGGAACTATTCAGGCACATCATATTACCGTTAACGGAGTTGTTTGTTCTGTCACTCCAGAAGTTTCAGAAGGTGTTTCTGTCATTATTAAATCACCTATCGCAATTGATGGGGACAGTAATGTAACAGTAACAATTAGCAATATAAAGAATCCATCTGAATCGGGTGAGTATACTATTGCAGTTGCAACAAAGGCCGAACCCATGCCAGTAGTATCTACTCCTTATACCGTTGGAATGATTCTAAGCACAGAGATAACTGTGAATCCATCTTCTCCAAATGGATTGTCGGGATGGTATAAAATTGCTCCAAATATTCTGTTTAACAACGATGTTGCCACGGCAAGAATTTTCTACAGCTGGGATGATGAAACCTTCCAACGATATATGGGAACAGCCATTACTGCCCCAGAAGGTATTCATACCTTACATTGGTACTCTGTTGCTGAAGGATTTTCTGATGAAAATAAACAGGAAATGTCTTTTAAAGTAGATACCAAGGCTCCTGAAGTACATATTATTAGTCCAAAAGATGGTGCAATACTGAACGATCCACAGGTTAAAGTAGAGGGCGAAGTGTACGAGAACAATACCTTTACAGTAACGGTGAACGGGAGACCCGCCACGATTACTGAAAAACGGTTTACTTCTTTGGTTTCTTTGAACCCTGGTGATAACCTAATTGACATTGTCGCAATTGATGATGCCGGGAACAGAAGCATTACTCCACGAATACGAGTAAAATATGTACAGCCATCTGATATCAAATTCAATATTCAATCTCCGCAGAGCTTATCCTCCATTCTTCCTATACTTGAAAAAACAGATGATGGTACTCAGTTAATGGCGACCGTTTCTATTAAGGGTAAAATTAATCCTGCCACTGCCGATACAGTGAACATTATTATTATGGATCGTATGGAAAATCCTGTAACCCTTCCAATTAAAGAGGATGGTACATTCGAAGGAAGTGTAAAACTACCTGTAATTGCAGGACTAAACGGAATTGTTTTCTCAGTTACAGATCGAATTACCAAGAAAGAATACTCTACCTCTGTGGCGATTGTGGCCAAAGTTACCATTGAGCTACAGATTGGAAATTCTTTAGCTTTCATTAACAAGCAGGAAAATGTTCTGGATGCTCCACCGTACATTAAAGATGGGCGTACCATGTTGCCAATGAGATTCATTGGAGAAGCTATTGGTGCTACTGTTGGTTGGATTCCAGATGGCAAAGTTGTAGTATATGATTTCGATACAATTCATATTGAGTTAGCTATTGGTAGCAAACAAGCTACCGTGAAGCGTGGAGAAAAAGAAGAAACCATTACTATGGACGTAGCTCCAGAAATTAAAAATGGTAGAACCTTTGTACCTTTACGTTTTGTTACCGAAACTCTCGGTGCTGAAGTAGAGTGGGTAGCAGAAACAAAAACCATTATTGTAACGAAGTAAAATGATGAAGTGTAAGATTGTTTACTCCTATTACGAAGGAGGAAGGATATGAACAGCAAAAAGATTGTTAGTCTTTTGTTAGGTTTCGTATTAGTGCTTTCAAGTACGGTTGTTGGGTATTCACGAATTACCACCTTTGTGAATGAACCAAGTCCGAATACTGCAGGTACTCCTGCCAACCATACTTTAAAGTTTACAAACACCGAGGTGATACCGGAAGGTGGACGAATAGAAATCGATTTTCCTACGGCGTTTGATTTGGTTACCAGATCAGCTGGAGCTCCTTTTGATGCAGCTGATTTTGTAGTTACTCTGCAACAACCTGCTGCTTCTCTAGTGCCACCTATTGTTAAACCAGGGACTGTTATCCGAAACGGGAACAAACTCTCTTTTGAAGTTGGTGATTCGGATGTTGCTCCAGGATTTCAGCAGATTGAAATTGTCAATACTAAAATTTTAAATCCGGGAACTCCGGGGAAATACACGCTTCAATTAAGAACGTACGATACTGCTGCTAACAATCAACGACAGATTGAATTTGCAACTTCCTCACAGTTCGAAATTGTAAGTGAAATGACAAGAGCTTCTGTTTATCCTGAGCCAAATCGGGCAGGAGAACGAGCTAAATATACCATTAAGTTTAAACTAGGGAGTGGTTCTACAAAAAGCCTATATGCAGGAGATCGTATTCGAATACAATGGGATGCGAACTTACTGGCAGGGGGCGACCCAACCTATGCAACACGTATTCAGGCACCGATTCCAAAAGAATCGGTTACTGTAAATGGAGTGCATCCACAGGTTGATCCATCGTTTATTACCGAAGGTATTCCAGCTCCGAATCCAACGGGTAGTTTTTGTGAAATGGATGTAATTATACCCAATAACATAAACACCACCTCCGCTTATGCACCTGAGCTTACAATTGTATTTGAAACCTCAGCTGGCATTATTAACCCCGATGGACTACTTCAAAACAGAACTGTTTCCATTTCTATCTATAGAAGTGATGCGATAACAGTTGTTGAACCTTCACTGGAATCAAATCCATATTCACTGCAAACTTCTTTATTTGTTCCCTCTGTTTTTGTACAACCAGATAAAACCGGAGCAGTTGCAGAATATCATTGTGCATTTGAAGTTGGAGAGCAGGGTAAGTTAATTGCTAACTCCGGACGAGTGGATGTAACTTTCCCAACAGGCACGCAGTTACCTGCTACTATTTCAGCATTCAGTATAAAAATTGCAACTCCTACGCCTGCCGTTGAACCTCCGTTACCCTACATAGGCGCTACACGAAATGCACCTTTCGATCCACAAATATCTGGCAACAAAGTGTCGTTTGTTGTACCCGAAACAGTTGATCCTGGCGAGTATGTTTGTTTTATATTCACAACGGATGCCGGGATTAAAAACCCTGAAACAGAAGGTATATATCAGCTGCAACTTTCTACCTCTGCTGAACCTTCGATTGTAACGTCTCAAAACTACCGAATTCAGGGATACTCCACAACCGGTGTAACAGTAGATCCAAACAAATCGGAAGAAGAAGCTGCCTGGACCATTAATTTCAAGCTAGGAACTTCGAATGGTCTATATACTTTCAATAACGATACCATTACCATTACTTTCCCAGAAGGCACAGGCTTACCTGCAGTAGATATCCCAGCAGGAAATATTCGTGTAAATGGGGTTTCCACTACAGCACCTGCTACGGTTAACCCTGTAACCAGACAAGTAACTTTGTTTGTTCCTCAATCTATTGAACGGGGTGCAAATGTTACTGTCTATATTGCAAAGCAGGCATTGGTAAAAGTACCAACCATTGATGTGACACCTAAGTTTTTTACCTTAACAATTGAGGTGTCAACCGATACCGATCCATATATTTCGGATCCTTTTATGGTGTATACCTCTATCGATAACCTTTTAATGACATTAAGTGATCCGGGTGCAGGGGTTGTATCTCAGCAGGAAATAACCTTTACACTTGGTGATGTTGATGAAGGTTTGAAAGCAAATGAATCCATTACCATTGAATATCCCGAAGGAACTAGCATCCCAACATTCATTAATGCAGGAAATGTACGTATTTTAAACGTACTTGCTGCTGTTGAAATGAATGCTTCTTCCGTGCAGGTTAACGGAAGAAAGATAACAATTACCTTACCTTCTACATTTCCAACCATTGCAGAAAAATCGGGAGTAAAAGTAACATTCTTGTCTAGCTGTGGTATTACCAATCCACCCGAACCAGGTTCCTATACTGTAACTGCCTATACATCCAAGGAAACAACTCCAGTTAAATCTGAAATATTTACTATTGGAACGGTATCCGGTGCTGTTAAAATTACAGTTGATCCTAATTCATCGGGTTATTCGATACCGCAACCGATTGTCCCAAAAAATGGAAAAGGAGCTGTGTACGAAGTTAATTTTCTAACGGGTTCAAGTGGAGGGATGACTGTGGGTCAATTTATCACAGTTGTATTTCCACCTTCATACAAGACAATTTTTGATGCGAACTATCCAGTTCCAACCAATGTAATTCCACCTGGAAACATTCTTATTAACAATACACCTGTTACTTTGGGTTCGACCATTACCGATGCTGTAGCACCGTATGCTAACGGATCAAAAATGATACAAATCCCAACCCCCACTCCCATTAATCCCAATGCCCCGGTTTCCATTAAATTCTTGAAATCAGCTGATATTGATAACCCTGTAGTAGCAGTATCTCCACAACCTTTTACAATTTACACCTATACAGCTACTGAACCTTCCGCTGTATCAGGAACCTATTATATCTACTCGAAAATTGAAGGAATTGGTGGAACTGAAATAAACGACAATCTTCCTATTCAAGTTACCTTGTCGAATTATGTAGCAGGAAGAGACTGTGGAATGAATTTTGGTTTCAAAACAGGTCCTATAGGAGCTCTGGATGCAGGTGTAGATACTGTATCTCTGATGCTTCCACAGGGAACCAGATTGCCTTCTTTTATTGCTCCCGATACTATTCTGGTAGATCAGGATGGAGTTATCAGTGGCAATGAAGTTGCGGTCTTGAATCCAAAAATAGACCACAATATTGTTACCTTCACCACTCCTATTGATGTTGCGAACCTTGATAAGCTCTATGTATACTTCACAGAACAGGCTGGAATGTTAAATCCAACTGCGCCTGGAAATTATCAGATTTTTGTGAAAACTTCCCAGGAAGAAGTATATGTGGGTTCCTCAGAGTATACCATTACACCAGTATCATATACAATACCTACTGTTACCATTCGACCTGCATTTATTAATGTGAAGAGCACTGTAACTGTACGATTTAAAACTGGATCGTACGGGCAACTAAACATGGGAGACACGATCAATATCCGGTTCCCTGCCGACACTACAGTGCCGGCTGCAATCGATTCCGGGTATATTCGAGTGAATGGAATACGGTGTTCGATTAATCCATTAACGAATCCTGCTGAGAGAATTGTGCAGATTTATAGCCCGGTTGCTATAAAAGGTAATTCCAATGTTGAAATAATTATTCACGAAGATGCCAATATTGTAAACCCAACAGTAGCAGCAAAATATAATTTAGAGTTATGGACTTTACGTGAAGGAACAAAAGCATCTCCTTTAATTTCGAACGAATATGAAATATATGCGAATACCAGTCCTTTGCACATTGATATAGGAATATCTCCCTGCACGCCTTATACCAATGCAGAGTATGTAGTTGATTTCTATACACCGGTTGCCATTGTAGCCAATGTAACAGAAATACAGATTACTTTCCCGAATGGTACATTTATTCCTTCTTCTTTGGATGCCAGTACCATTATGGTGGGTTCTACAATTTGTCGTGCCCAACCTACAGTTGCTCAATATACGGTAACTATAACTTCACCTGTGGCTATTGGTATCAATGACCCTGTGAAGGTTACCTTTACCAAAGCCACTGATATTCAGAATACCAGTGAGGGAACTCATAAAATGTATGTTGAAGTGGTTGGACCTGGGCTTGGTAGAAGAGATAGAGATGTCTTTATTTGCCCTGATTTAACCATTGGACGTGTTGAAATTACTCCCGACGAAATACGTTTAGAAGAAGGCAAAACTCAAACATTTGCTGCTTTTGTGTACGATGTAAACGGAAATAAAATTAGCAGAGGGGTTGAATATCGCTGGAATTTATCCGGGGATATTGGTTGGATAAGCAGCTTTACAGATGAACGAACTGAGTTTTATGCGAACCATACTGGAAAGGGAAATCTTTCAGTAACTGTCTCTTACGGTTCTCAGAACCCTGTTACCGTATCAGCTATGGTTACAGTTGTAGGAGCTTTGGATACGATTCAATTAACTCCTCAGAAGATTACTACTTCTCGTGGGAAGAAAACCCGTTTCATGGTGGTTGCTTACGATAATCAGGGAGAACGTATTGAAGGAGTTACCTATACCTGGACAGTAGAACCAGTTTTAGGAACGATTCAAAAAATTACCAATCCAAACGAAATTGACTTTCTTGCTAACAAAGAAGGATTGTGTACTCTAACTGTAACGGTAAAACAGAACGATTTGTACAGAGAAGCGACGGCTGAAATTACAGTGAAAAATGGTGTCAATAATTTAGCATTTGATCCACCGTCCTTCAATTCTACATTTGAACCTTCCCAGGTAATTGGTCCCATTGTTGTGAAAATGACTGATCAAAATGGAAATCCGATAGTGCAGAATGTACCACAGACCATTACATTAAAATCATCTTCACAAACAACTCGATTCTCATTGGATGGAGCTACCTGGACAACCAGCAATACAATTCAAATTATTGTTTCTAACAATTTCTCAGAGTCGATGCCGTTCTATGTCTCAGAACTGGAACAGAGTAATATTTCTATTACGGCTACTTCTGAAGACTACAATGCGGCGATTATGACATTGTCGATTCGAGGAATTAAGAAAAAACTTATGTTTAAAACTCCTCCTCGTTTGCTTCGAGTGAATAAACCCTCTGATCCTATTATGGTTCGATTAACCGATATATTTGGAAATTCTTTCACAACCAACCAAACTGTTCTATTGCAGTTACGAGCTGATTCTCAGTCGGTTAGTTTTTCAACGAAATCAACTACAGAAGAGTGGATTCCCATTACCTCTGTTCAGGTTACAGCAAACAGTGATACTGTTGAATTCTATTGTATGGATTCACGAGAAGGATCTTTTAACATTACCGTATCGCATCCCTTATTTGGAACTGTCACACAAATGGAAATGGTTGCATCCCCTGGTTCTGTCAGTATGCCTACCGTATCAGTGAATCCATCTACTGTAGGAGCAGTAGCCGAATACAATATAGGGTTTACATCTGGATTAGATGGGGCATTAGAACCAATATCCGATACGATTACAATACAGTTTCCCTCTCAGACCATCTTACCAAACTATCTCTCTGCACAAGATGTCATTGTAAATGGGAATGCATTATTCACAACTCCTTATATTGATGGAGCAAAGAAATTTATACGAATTGTTCCTCCTACCGCTATTAACGGTGGACAAAAAGTAGACATTACTATCCGTGGCATCACCAACCCTGGTGTGGAAAACGATTACCATTTAACCGTATATACATCAAAGCAAACCACCCCATCCTTATCAGAAGCGTATCATATTGGAGTATCTTCGTTAAGTGAAGTGGTAGTAATACCAAATCCTGTGATTACTGGAGAAATAGCGTCTTATGAGATCAAATTAACAACCGGAGCATCCGGAGCATTAGAAGCAGGAGATACAATTGTTGTCTTGTTTGATTACAATTTCTCTGTTCCTACCAAAATTGCTAGAACCAATGTAATGGTTAATGGAATGATTCCTGACAAGAATCCTACGGTATCTGGTAAATCGGTAATCATTCCAGTTAATCGTGCCATTGGTGCTGAGTCGGTGGTAGAGATTATCATAACCAAAGAGGCAGGTATTCGTAACCCCGAATTTCCTGGTATGTACCAGTGTCGTTTGTATACTTCTGCGGAGCAATCAACTGTTGAATCAGAACCATTCCAGATTGTAGATCGATCCACTTTACAGAATGTTAAAGTAGAACTTAAACCCGCTAGTATTGCAGCACAAACACAGGTGACTGTATCCTTCAATGTGGGGCCATACGGTGCTTTACAAAAGGGAGAGAATATTTATATCTCTATGCATCCGTTTGTGTTACCCGAAACATTACAGGGAAGTTTTGTATCTATGAATAACATTCGTTTATCCGGTATTCTGGAAATGAAGAAAAAAGTGGTAACGATTCCGGTGAATACAAACATTGGCAACAACGATACCGTATCGATTATGTTCTATAGTCAGGCAGGAATTATTAATCCAACCGTTCCAGGATATGATTATCGAGTAAGTGTTTGGACTGAAAAAGAACCTGCCCAGATTATGTCAGAACCATTTACAGTAGAACCTAACCTAGAGCTAAGTTGTCTTTTGACACCCGATACTCCTGATGGAATGGGAAATTGGTATGTTACAGCCCCCACTGCTATACTTACCTCGAATGTAATTGGTACTTTCTATTACAAGATTGATAACCAGATTGAAAAGAAATACAACAATCCAATTGTGCTAGATGAACCTGGAGAACACATATTGTATTATCGATTGGTCACTGAAATGGGTACCGAGTCGGATGTATATGAAGTATCGTTTGCCTACGATGGAGAAGGACCTGTCATTACAACCAACCTGGAAAGTGAAGTAATTTATACAAAAGAGCAGCAGTTTGCCTTGTCTATACGTGTGCAGGATGCTTCTCCGGTACAAGTTACACTCAATCAGCAACCAATTGCATTAATTGACAATGCATATTCCACTTTGCTTTCTTTGAAAAATGGCGAAAACCGAATTTACATTAAAGCAGTGGATGAAGCTGGTAATATAACGTATGCAATGTATCGAATCATCTTGAAGGTAAATCCTCCTATTCTAATGTTATCTTCTCCACAACTTTATCAGACAATTGAGAAAGTGTACTTCGGAACCACAAGCAATGGAAATACTCTTTTTGCAAATATTCATGTAAAAGGTAGTACCGAAATTGGAATTAACGAAGTTACTATTCAATCTATGACCAAGCCTGGAACAGATGTGAAGATAGATGTGGATCAAATGGGTAACTTTGAAAGAGTAGTAGGAATGGAAGTACTGGCAGGTGACAATATTATTAAGGCAACTGTTGAAGATGCCGTTGGAAATGCCAATACTGTTACCGTGTCATTTATTGTACGATGCACATTGCGTTTACGAATTGGAATTGAAACAGGTTATCTGAACTCAACCCCATTAACTTTGGATGTTGCCCCTTACTTAAAATACAACATGCACACGATGGTTCCCTTCCGTGTGATTGCTGAAAGTTTTGGTGCAACGGTTGGGTGGGAAGGTGCCACCAAGAAAGTATCATACGATTTCCGTGGGATTCACATTGATTTGTGGATTGACAACAAAAACGCAATTATTACTCACCCGGATGGACACAAAGAAACAAAATCGATGCCAGCAGAACCTGAATTGAAAAATGGACGAACGGTAATACCATTGCGTTTTGTAGCCGAAGCTATGGGAATGAAAGTAGGGTGGAATGCCAAATTATGGGAGGCATCTTTAACCTATCCATAGATGTAAATACTGTTTTAAAATAATGAGTTTTAAAAAAAAGGTCGCTTTTGATAAGCGACCTTTTTTTACTTGTAAAAATGGCTTGAAATGATACACTTGATACAAAACTAACAAGGAGTTTAATGTGGGTAATTATATAGAAATTAAAACTATGGAAGACTTTCAACAGAACGTGTTAGAAGCCAAGATACCTGTACTGGTAGATTTTTGGGCTCCTTGGTGTGGTCCATGTCGCATGGTAGCACCTGTATTGGAAGAGTTGGCAGCAGAAGCTGACGGTAAATACACCGTTGCCAAAGTAAATACAGATGAAGCTCCCGATGTTGCCACCAAATATTCCATTGTGAGTATTCCAACTTTAATCATATTTAAAGATGGTGCCGCAGTAGATAAGGTTATAGGAGCTGTTCCAAAAGAACAATTAAAGGCTTTTGTAGACAAAAACTCGTAATTAATGGATAAAAAAACATTAATGGATAATATCCAGTCTTTTGTAAAGAAGGCTGGATATTATCCATTGGATTTAAAATTGAGTGTTAAGAACGATGCGTTGTATGTGTCTTTTGCAATTTTCAAAAGAGATGCACATGTTTCAATTAATGATTGTGCATCCGTAACAAAAATTGTGAGAGACTTTTTGAATATGCTACTGGGCAAAGAAGCCGATTTTATCGTTGATGTTTCTTCTCCCGGTGCAGAAAGAAGATTAAAAGATCTACGAGAATATGTTTTGTTTGCCGGGAAGAAAGCCCGTATAGTAACAAAAGCCGAAACCATTCTTACAGGATACTTACGGGGCGTGGAAAAACCCGAAACGGTTTTATTTGAATGTGAAGATACGACTCATGCTATTTTGTTTAGTGACATTGTTAAATGCCGATTAGTAATACATTAGGAGATTAAAGTGCCAGCTGGAAGAATTTTTCAAGCAATTGACATTTATTGTAAAGAGAGAGAAATTAAGAAAAAAGATGCCATTTATAAGGCAATTGAACAAGGCATTTTAGCTGCCTACAAAAAAGCATTTGGATCCATCGATAACATGCGTATTGTAATGAACCCACATATGCGTTTGTTAAAAGTATTCGAGTCCAAAAAAGTTGTCATCAAACCCAAAGACCCGAACTTTGAAATATCCGTTGCCCAGGCAAAAAAGATCCAACCTGATGCAGAAATTGGTGAGATGGTTGAAATCGAACTCGACTTGCACAAGCTTGACCGCATTTTAGCAGATGTGGTTAAACAAGTTGTGATGCAACATATTCACAAGAATTACCAGGATGAAATCTTTGATGAGTTTAAAGCTCGAGAACATACGATGGTTATAGGAGAAATATCAAAAGTAACTTCTTCCAGAGTGTATGTGAAAATAAACAAAGCTGAAGGCATTTTACCTCTTGACGAGCAAATACAAAGCGAACAATACAGAGTGGGAAGTCAAATACACTGCTATATATTCTATGTGTATCGGTCTAGAAGAGAACCCATGATTATGCTTTCCCGAACACACCCAAATTTGTTGAAGTGTTTAATGGAACTGGAAATACCCGAATTGGCGCAAGGTTTAATTGAAGTCAAAAAAATTGTACGTGAGGCAGGTACAAGAGCAAAAGTATCTGTTTTTTCGACCGAACCCAAAATAGATCCCGTTGGCACCTGCATTGGAACAAAAGGATCAAGAATTAATGCAGTGGGAAATCGATTACACAATGAAAAAATTGATGTCATACGTTGGAATGAAGATCTGCAAGCATATATTGCAAATTCATTAAGTCCAGCCAAAGTTGTCAAAGAAGATGTACACCTGGATGAAGAAAACCATTTAGCTACGGTATATGTCAATCCATCCTACTTTTCATTGGCTATAGGGCAGCGAGGATTGAATGTTAAATTAGCAGCTAGATTAACAAGTTTTAAACTGGACGTACTACAAAAAAATCAGTCTGATGGACAGGAGAATTAAGTTTTATGAGTGACAAAAAAGTTCGAGTTTACGAACTAGCAAAAGAGTTGGGAGTTTCTTCTCAAGATTTAATGGTAATTTTAAAAGATTTGGGAGAAGCAGTAAAAAGTTATTTATCGACAATCGAAAATGATACAGCTGATGCAGTAAAAGAAATTGTTGAATCTCAAATGGCAGAAGAACAACAGAAAAAAGAAGAAGAGAAGAAGAAAAAAGGAATTCCAATTTCTGTCACTGATGAAAAACCAGCTAAAACGGAAGAACAAAAGGAATCGAAAGAGACCACTTCTGAAGAAGTTGTTTATTTTAACGCAGATCAACTTAGTCGATTATTGAAAATAGAGTACCCAGAGTTGCAGGCACGACTCTTAAAATATGGGATTGTATCGTATGAACCAAAAGATATTATCCCTGGTTTTGCCGTAAAAGCTTTGTGTGAAATGTATGAAATTGAGCTTAAATATCATGTGGATAATAATGAAAATATTTGTATTGATTACTTTCATTTTTTTTCCACGTGGTTTTATAATGCTTGGTGGATTATTCAAAAAT
>CAYRBR010000017.1:0-389 GCA_964422555.1 uncultured Caldisericota bacterium
CCATTGGATTTCATCATCACCTGCGCAACGGCGATCGCCTGATCAATCTGGTGATTAAGAATACTTACGTTATAGATGATTAAAAACAATACTATTACAATAGAAGAAAAACTCTTCAGAAAAGGAGAATTATATCGTTTTTTAAAAAAATCAGGCAAAGAAATAGCATTCAACTTTTCGGTTATATGCCTTGTTTTTTTACCTAAAATAATCCATGCCAGAAAACAACCAACAAGAACGTTCATTGCTCCAACCCATCTATAAAATACCCTGCTTTTGACGTTACTCCAGCCAAATATATTGCTGCTATTATTACTGAAAAAGGCGTAGTTGAGAATCCTGCAGCACAAGGTATTGGAAAACTTCTGAAATCCTAAAAAAATTTTCCC
>CAYRBR010000017.1:399-15608 GCA_964422555.1 uncultured Caldisericota bacterium
AAGAACGTTCATTGCTCCAACCCAGATGGTAGCTAAACCATATTTGTATCCAAATCCACCACCACCAATTATAACAACCGAACTAAAATAAGCAGCAACAAAAGAAAGTGAGCTGACAAAAGCACCGATTCCTCGTCCACCTAAATGGTATTCTTCAGAAGTCTTCGCTTTTTTCCCAGTGTAAATTCCTATAATTACTAACCCAATAAAATACAAAGATAGAAAAATGACATGAATCCATACATTACTCATGATCATTCTCCTTTGTTCCTGTGATAACCGTCCAAATGATGGCGGCAATAATAGTGCCCCCTAAGACATACAGTGCCAGGGCGGTTGAAAATGGCATACCCCATATCTGCATAAGGTCCTCCTAGAAAGTTTTGAAATCCGCAATGAAATTATTATATCGAAATAATAAAGATTAAAAAACATGCCATGATATCTTTTGGAGTTTCTAAATGAATTTAGTTCAAGTATAATGAATGGATACCAAGCAATAAACAAAGGAGATGTATGTGAAAACTATTCATTACAGTATAATTTCTGTCTTTTTACTTATCTGCCTTCTGTCTACCGGCTGTTCGTGCGATTCAGCCACTACAAGTCCTACAAGAGTGGCCTCTCATGAAACAAAAACGACTTCTCCAAACACCTTGCTTGATTCCACTCGAATTGAGATTCTTAATGCTACCGCAGAAGGGCTTTTTGTTCTTGATTCCGTAAACACCGAAAACAAAGATCCAGAAAAAGATACCTATCGTAATACTGTCCTTCGATTCCAAAGAAATACAAAAACCACCATTGCTTCGGATGAATGTAAAATGGAAAATTGGAGCAATCCCATTTGGAGCACTGGAGATAAAACTTGGTGGAAAAATATAGTGCCATTTAAAAACGCAAAAGAAACGATATGGATTGAATCAGATGGGACCCGTCAAGACACATTCGAAGTCATCCCTGGGTCGTTTATTGCTGACACAAACCATAGATGCATGTGTTTTCAGCAATGGGAATCTGAATTTACATTTGTAGATGAATTCTCCCCAGATAATCCACAGGTATATACCATTTCTAATCCTTTTCCATTTGTTTCTAGTACATCTCAAAAACCAAACATGTATACTCCTTCATCTCTTCATAGCTTTCAACTTGGCTACATGCTTGTTGTTAGCACGTATGGAATAGAAAAACCCTATCGATTCTTGTTCTTTCCAAAGAATAACAACAAACTTGGAACACCTTACGAGGTATCCATTCCATTTTGGGATCAATATGAATGGTTTCCAGCTGATTATAACTATCTATCCAATACATTTATACTACTGGATAATCAACCGCTGATTGATTTGTTCGATGCATCACAAATCCCTGGAACCACCTTTGAAGAATCTGATTATGCATCTTCCACACTTCTACTGATAGACTTACACAATCCAACCAACCCATTCCTACTTGAAACACCAGTTACACTTGCATCCGCTGCAAGATTGATAGCTCATCCCGAAGGAGTACAAGTTTTTATTTTCCCCCGCTCTTTAGAGAACTATCCTGTTAGAACTCCGGTTTGGATACGTGAATCCAACTCTATTCGAAAACAAAATCCTGTCTATCTTTCTCTTAATGGCTTTATAGAAAATGACACTGCCTTTCGAAACCAAACGGTTGAACCTTACTCGTGGCTGTTGTTCGTAAACGGAAAAAAAGATTCACACGAAGGTTGGATTTTATCTTGCACTGCTCGTACAAAAGAATTACAAATACAGAGTTTTTCTGTTCAGGCAGAACACGACATCATTCTACCATCTATTTCTAAGATACAAGATCAAATTTACTATACGTTACAATCAAAACAAAATTTCTATTCCATGGAAATGGTGCAACAACCTATGAAGTTGCAATCATTTCTTTGCGAGTAATTTTCTTGGAAGGAGCAACTAACAATGTATCATAACTGGGATTTAACTGTCTTTTATTCTTCTTTTCAATCGGTATCTTTTCAACAAGATTGGTCTTCATTGCCCAACGAACTCCATCAATATGCACAGTGGCTCCTAAATCAGTGCAGGACTCACGACCACGAAATAGAATTTCTTCAGGAGTACGTTCGGAGAACAGAACGGCTACACCTAAAAATACGACACATGAGTAGCATGATTCATCTTTCCAGTGCAGTCAATGTACAGGACAAAGAAGCTCGCAACAAAATGGAATCTCTGCATAAGATGCTTCAGGTGTTAACTCCTTCTGAAACAAAACTGAAGATATGGCTTGGTCGAGTAAAAAATCTATCGATGAAATTAGAAAATGACCCTTTCCTGTCTCCCTACAAGTATTACTTTGAACAAATGCAAAAAGATGAAAAATATTTGTTATCCTCCGGAGAAGAAGTGCTTCTTTCTTTACTTAAACCAACTGCCAGCAATGCCTGGTCCAGATTGCAAGGAGACCTTCTTTCCAATTTAACAGTTACAACCGAAGAAAATGGAGAAGTAAAGAATCTTCCAATTGCACTTGTTCGCAATCTGGCATTCAGTGAAAAAGGGGAAGAACGAAAGAATGGTTACAATCTTGAAATGAAAGCCTACAAACAAATAGATCAGGCTTGTGCTGCCTGTTTAAATGCCATTAAGGGTGAGTATAGTAACCTAACCGAAAAAAGAGGGTATAAATCTCCTTTAGATCGCTCATTAACCGTGCACCGTCTTGAGAAAAACACTCTCGATGCCTTGCTTGAAGCTGTCCAAGATTCACTCCCAGCTTTTGAGAAATTCAATCTGTACAAAGCTAAAAAACTTGGATACGAAAATGGACTTCCATTTTATGATATCCATGCTCCACTCCCCACCGATTCAAACCAAAATGAAGAAGTAAAAAAATATTCATTTGATGAAGCAAAAGAACTCGTTCTTACTATTTTCAAATCATTTGATGAAGAACTTTACAACATGGGAGTAAGAGCATTCAGAGAAAATTGGATCGATGTTGAACCCAAAGTTGGAAAACGGAATGGAGCTTTTTGTTCTGGATGTCCCAGTGTCAAACAGAGTAGAATTCTTATGAACTTCACCGGGAGCCTGGATAACGTATTTACTATGGCCCATGAATTAGGTCACGCTTTTCACAATGAACAAATGTTCCGAACTAGTGTGCTACTTCAAAGAGCACCAATGCCCTTGGCAGAAACAGCTTCTATTTTTAATGAAACTCTATCTAAACACTACCTTTTAGAAAAAGCCACTCCCTCTGAAAAAAGACAATATCTGTTAAAAGATTTAACACGTTCTGTACAAGTTGTTGTTGATATTTACAGTCGCTTCTTATTCGAATCATCTGTATTCAATCTTCGTCAAACACAGTTATTATCTGTAGCTGACTTGTGTGAATTAATGAAAGAATCACAGCAAAAAGCATACCTACAAGGACTAGACCATTCCATTCTTCACTCCTATATGTGGATCAATAAACCCCATTACTTCATGCCAATGCTTCATTTCTATAATTTCCCCTACACCTTCGGAGAATTATTTGGTAGAAGTTTGTTCGAAGAATACAAGAAACAACCTGCTTCATTTGTGCCCCGATATAAAAATCTGTTACAGAATTGTGGTAAAGGTTCGGTAGAAGATATTACCAGTGCTTTTGGTATTGATGTAAGCACACGACAATTCTGGGATCAGTCGCTTAGCAGAATTAAAGAAAACATCGATTGGATTTGCTCTGAGTAGCGTGACCCCCCTACACATAACCTGGATACAGGAAAAACCTTTTTTATGGTGTACAAATACTTCTTTTGCATGGGAGAATAATCATACTTTACTGCCCTCTATTTATCCTGTTCTAAGAAATTTGTTAGATTTGCCCGTAAAAGAGCATTTCGAAGAGATTTATATTTGGCTCCCAAGTACCAACCCTAAAAAAGATGGTAAAACTCCTTTGTTAAAATCACATAAAGTTATTGCCCTGCATTTGGAGTTTCTCTCTTTTAAAAAACTTATAGCTTTGTCACAATCCCAAGTCTTAAAAAATAATCAGTTGTCTGTTAGTAACTCTTATAAGTGGACCAGTATGGCAACTCATTTCTTCCGATCAATTTTAAAACAGGAAGTCTTCCTTCCTTTTTTCTTACAGGATTTCTTACTTACTTTTGATGAATTACGTCTATTTATGGATCCTGAGGAACAACAAACACTTCTTAGAGTAGGAAAAACAATTCCTGCAATATGCAGATGCGGAACAAAAAAAAGTACAGCAAAACCAACCACTACTAGAAAAAAGATATTGGTAAACACTCTCAACTATTGCTTTAATGATATTCTCCAGAAAGTATCTCGTGAAACTTATAAAACTAAATCATCCGAAACCTCTATTTTTACTGAATGGCTTCAATACCTAACAGGAGACAAAGAAAATAAAAATCACAACCAATTATATACTTCACCAACTAAAAAAGATTCTCAAGTTATAACCCCTTTAATCCAACATCCAAGATATCTTTTTGGGTTTCGGATTCAGGAACCTACAGAAACAAGCGACTCGTGGGTACTAGAAATTATTCTGCAGGAAACAAATCAAACCCACTCCATTCATGCACTGCAAACTTTGCATGCCAATAAATCTTTCCAGGAAACATATCCCATCAATTACATCCAAGGTTCTTTACAACACGCCTTTTCAATTAGCACATTGCTACAGATGCACCCTACAATCCAACATAAGTATTGCATTCAACTTACTTCCAAAGAAGCTCTTCACTTCCTGGAAAAAGATGTTCCTATGTTAATGGCATCAGGTTTTTTAGTAATTACTCCTGACTGGTGGGAATCAAACCAAAATGCAAAAACAATTTCCATAAAAGGAGATACCCTTTCTGAAAAGAAAAGTATAACAGGAAAAAATCTTTCCCTTTTTGATATTGTTGATTTCCAGGTAAATGCTTGTATTGATGGCGATACACTTTCTCCTGAAGAAATTGACACATTGGCAGCTGCTCAGGAACCATTCGTGAAATTACAAAATAAATGGGTACATATTAATCCCTCTCAGATAAAAATGTCCTTACAAAAATTGGATGGATTCAATCACACCATTACAGGAAAAGAAGTATTAGATATTTCAATAGGGAAACAGAATGAATGGAATGGTATTCCCATTCATTCCATTCATAATACAGGTTGGATACAGAAAGTTGTGACTACCCTTCAACAGCATAAACGCGTTCGATATTTGCATCAACCTCGAGATTTTGTTGGGACACTCAGACAATACCAGATACATGGCTTCTCCTGGATAGCTTTCCTACGTAAATGGGGATTAGGTGCCTGTCTAGCAGATGACATGGGATTAGGTAAAACAATTCAGGCATTGGCATTTCTACAGAGAGAATTTAACAAAGAATGCCATAAACCCATTTTACTAGTTTGCCCAACCTCTGTAATCAACAATTGGAAAAAGGAAATTCAACGTTTTACTCCTACTCTTCCTTTTTACGTTCATCACGGACCTAAACGAATGAAATATCGAGAATTTCAGGAACGTATTGGTGTGAATACTATTGTTATTACAAGTTATCAATTGTTACACAGAGATATCTCCTTTATTCATCCAATTCATTGGGGCTATATCATTGCCGACGAAGCTCAAAACATGAAAAACCCCGACTCTCTTCAATCGAAAGCAGCTCGAACTCTTCAGGCCGATTTTAAGTTAGCACTCACTGGTACTCCTATTGAAAACCATATCGGAGATTTGTGGGCTATAATGGACTTTCTCAATCCAGGATTGCTTGGTAAATTGCATTCTTTTGAAAAAGATTTTTTAAAACCAATCCACATACAGGGAGATACCGAGAAGACGCAACAGTTAAAATCAATTGTGAATCCATTCATTCTCCGCAGAGAAAAAACAGATTCTTCTATTATTGCCGATCTTCCTGACAAAATTGAAAACAAAGAATACTGCCTGCTGACCAAAGAACAAGTTTCTTTATACCGAGCTTACACAAAACACCTGGAATCCCAATTACAGACATCTACTGGTATTAGCAGAAAAGGACTAATATTGTCAGCATTTATAAAGCTGAAACAAATTTGCAACCATCCTGCTCATTTTAAGAAAGAAACATACAACTTTGGGAATCGTTCGGGAAAATTAATGAGAACCTGTGAATTAATTGATGATATTCAATTAATGAAAGAACACGTTTTGGTTTTTACTCAGTTTGTTCAAATGGGTATCATTCTTCAAAAATACTTTGAATCTCATTTCTCCCAACCAGTTTTCTTTCTTCACGGAGGAGTTCCAAAGGATAAAAGAGATACTATGATTCATGATTTCCAAACAGATACTCACGCACCTTCTATCTTTATTCTTTCTTTGAAAGCCGGGGGAACAGGAGTAAACCTAACACGAGCAAATCATATTATCCATTTCGATCGATGGTGGAATCCTGCTGTCGAAAACCAGGCTACCGACAGAGCATTCCGCATAGGACAACACAAGAATGTTCATGTACACAAGCTCATAACAGCTGGGACTTTAGAGGAACATATTGACGAACTACTAGAGCACAAAACAAAAGTTTCTGGGCAAATCATTGAAACTTCTTCGCAACAATGGATTACTGAATTATCAAATGAAGAAATAAACGATCTTGTTCAGTTAAATGACGATATAACTGTAGAGTAAACTCCCAATTTGGTACACAGCCAAGGTAATAACATACGCTAAAACAGTTAAACCACCAAACTGGATTAAAGCCCACTTCCACGAATTGCTTTCTCGCCTTGTTACTGCACAAGTAGCAACACACGGAGCACTAATTAGGCAGAACAGCATAATACAAAAAGCAATCAGGGGTGTATATTGATCTTTCAATTTATCCCGTAATGGAATACTGTTTTCATCAGCTTCGCCAACGGCATTTACAATCCCCAACTGTGCCACAAACATTTCTTTTGCAGCCAAAGCTCCAATAAGAGCAGTTCCGATTTTCCAGTCAAAACCTAAGGGCTTAATGACAGGTTCTAACGCATGCCCAATTCTTCCTGCAAACGTATAGGATAGTTCTTCTTCCTGTTTCTCTTGCTGCAATTCTGCAACAGCTGTATTCTTATCTGCTTCTTCCATAGAAGATTGCTCAATATTCTGTTGCAGCAAAGAATAGTTTTGTGTATATTCTGTTTTTGATGGATAAGTAGCTAACAACCATAAAACTACAGATAAGACAAGTATAATAGTTCCTGCTTTTTTTAAATATTCTTTCGATTGATTCCACATCTCAATAATAATGCTCTTAAAAGTAGGCATTCGATAATCAGGTAATTCAATTAAAAAGGGAACGGTATCTCCTTTGAATATTGTTTTTCGAAGAAGTTTTGCTACCACAACTGCTACTAGAATTCCAATGAAGTACATAATCCAAAGCATTGGTCCTTGCCAGGATGCAGGGAAAAAAGCCGGAATGATTAATGCGTAAATAGTTAACCTTGCACCACAGCTCATTAAAGGTAAGACCATCATAGTGGTCATACGCTCCTGTTTTGATTCCAAAGTACGGGTTGCCATAATTGCTGGCACAGAGCAACCAAATCCTAACAGCATTGGGACAATACTCTTCCCATGGAGTTGAATTTTGTTCATAAATCGATCCATCACAAATGCTACACGAGACATGTATCCAGTACCTTCTAAAAATGCAATAGCAAGAAACAGAAGTAGGATATTGGGGAGAAATACAATCACTCCACCTACTCCACCAATGATGCCATCCACCAGAAGAGAGCGCAGAAAAGGAGCAAATGTAATGGGCCAGTACGTTAGAATGATGCCCGTAATCCAGGCAAAAAACTGTTCAATCCACTCCATAAAAGGGGCACCTATAACAAATACCAGCGAAAAGACAATATACATAAGCCCAAGAAATACAAGCACTCCCCAAAAGGGGTGAGTTAACACCTCATCCAGCTTTTCCGTGAATCCAGACTGGGTAGTTCTCTTTCTGGTAACTGTTTTGTGTAACCATTTGTCGATTATCTGATACCTATCTTCAGCACTGGCAATTTTCTGTGTTGGTTTTTTTTCATCCTTTGATTTAGAACCCGTCGTACAAGAATCCATACAAGTGTTTTTGTTTGTTTGATTTGTATGCGTAATTCGATTCAAGCAAAGATCTAAAATTGTTTTTTTTAAAGTTGAGATGCCCTTACTTTTATGTCCTATAGTTTGTATTACAGGAACCCCCAGTGCTTTTGAGAATGCATCTTTGTGTATAATATATCCTTTTTTTTCAGCTGTATCTGACATATTCAATACTACAAGCAAAGGAATGCCAAGTTCCATTAGTTGAGAAGTAAGAAATAAGTTTCGCTCCAGATTAGATGCATCTACAACACACACAATAAGACTGGGAGACTCTTTATGAAGAACATCACGTGCTACTACTTCTTCGGGAGAATGAGCATTCAAATCATACATCCCTGGTAGATCTATAACATGAACAGTATGCCCATTTTCTGTAAACGATCCTTCTTTTTTTTCAACTGTTACCCCCGGATAGTTCCCGATATGTTGATGCCCACCTGTAAGGGCATTAAATAAAGTTGTTTTCCCACAATTTGGATTCCCAGCCAGAGCAATCGTACATTTTGATTTCATAACTACCTCGAAGCTTCTATATGCAAAGGTTATTCTTCCTCTTCCACTTCGATATGCTTGTAAATATTTTGATCAATAGCAAACTTAGACCCACCTGATTCAATAATCATGGCTTCATTTTTTCCATTTTTCCGGACAATTGAAATGGGTTTTCCTTTTAAAATCCCCATACACGAAAGTCTCCTTACATAAGCTTCATCGCCTGATACATTGTGTACACGCATGCATTTACGGCAGGGCATATCAGCCAGACAACAGCATCTATTACCATTTCTACGTCGGCAACCATGCATTTTCCTATGGTGCATACTTGAACCATCCAAATTTTTCATCAGCACTTATTGAAGTAGATTTCAAAGAAACCTCCGTACACTAAATTATTAAGCTCGTATATATATGTTAGTCAAGTCTAACTTTAAGTCAATAAAAAAAGGATAGGTATTCTAAAATGCCTATCCTTTCTAATTAGTTATCCAAACCGACCGGTAATATAATCCATAGTCTCCTGGTGTTTTGGTTTAATAAACATATCTTTTGTTACACCATACTCAATTAACTCCCCTAAAAGGAGAAACGCTGTGTAATCAGAAGATCGAGCAGCTTGCTGCATGTTATGGGTGACAATCGCAATGGTGTAATCCTTTTTTAACTCTTGCATTGTCTGCTCAATTTTGGCAGTAGCAATAGGATCTAAAGCAGAACATGGTTCATCCATAAGAATAAACTCGGGTTCAATAGCCAATGTTCTTGCCAAGCAAAGACGTTGTTGCTGACCACCAGAAAGAGACAATCCACTTTTTTTCAGATCCTCTTTTACTTCTTCCCACAATGCTGCTTTCCGAAGACTTTTTTC
This sequence comes from uncultured Caldisericota bacterium, assembly GCA_964422555.1. Taxonomy (GTDB): domain Bacteria; phylum Caldisericota; class Caldisericia; order UBA6126; family UBA6126; genus JAGLCW01. The sequence continues at coordinate 9,908 of CAYRBR010000017.1, forward strand.
TACAATTTCATCCAACACTTTTTTTCGCTTTTCCCCTGCAATTCTTGGCCCGTATGCTACGTTCTCATATATACTTCTAGGCAAAGGATTTGGCTGTTGAAACACCATACCAATACGTTTTCGTATTTCAACTGGATCGGTATCTTTCCCATAAATATCAATATCGTCAAAAATTGCTTTCCCAGTAATTCTAACACTTGGGATTAAGTCGTTCATTCGATTAAAGCAACGAAGATAAGTGGATTTACCACAACCGGAAGGCCCCATTATGGCTGTTATGCTCTTCTCTTCAAAAGAAAGAGAAACGCCTTTTAAAGCTTCCTTTTTCCCATACCATAAATGTAAATCTTCAGAATATAATTTTGGTTTCATTACTTTGCTCCCTGTTTATAAAGTCTGTTTGTGTACATATTACTAATCCATCGAACCAAGAAATTTACAAACAGAATAATAATAATTAGTATCACCGCTACACCCATGGCTTGCGATATTAGATCGTGTCTGGTTAATTCACCTGTACAAGGGGCTTCTGTCGCAAGATAAAACAAATGAAGTGCAAGAGTTCTTGCTCCATCAAACGGACTGTTTGGCACAAATGGACTGAAACCAGCTGTTGCCAACAGTGGAGCAGTTTCCGCCACGACCCGACCCATACACAGAATAACACCTGTAATAATTCCAGGCATTGCAGAGGGCACCACTATCTTCCATATTGTTTCCCACTTTGTTGCTCCCAAACCAAGCGATGCTTCTCTCCAAGATAAAGGAACCGCTTTTATCGCTTCTTCAGTTGCAGTAACCATAAAGGGAAGAGATAAACAAGCCATTGTTAAAGCACCGGCAAGAATACTGGCATGCCCAACTAAAGCAGTAACAAACAAGGCAACTCCAAACAAACCAAAGATAATAGATGGAATGCCTGCCAGACTATTTAAAGCATATCGAATAAACTGAGTTAAAGTATTTACAGGGGCATATTCAGATAGGTAAATAGCAGCTCCAATCCCGAGAGGAACAACAAATAAAAGGGTCATGAATATTAGATAAATGGTACCCACGATAGGAGCCAGCAAGCCACCTTTGGTAGTAGGACCAAATACAAAGCCCCAGCTTAAAGAACTCCAACCATGTACCACAGTATAGACTAAGATAAACAGCAAAGCAGCTAACACTAATGCTGTAATTACATACATAACTGCCCATGCCATTTTTTGTGTTGTTTTTGGATGAATCATCTATTTCCCCCTTTGCTTCCCAGGGTAAAACTGATGCTATTGAACAAGAAAACAAAGAACAACAACACTATTCCGCAACCAAATAGTGCATGTATATGCTGGCTACCGAGTGCTGCTTCTTCGATTTGACCCACAATGTTACTGGTAAGCGTCCGGGAAGGATCAAGCAAAGATTTTGGGATACTGAAAGAATTTCCAATTACCATATAAATTGCCATTGCTTCGCCAATAGCTCTTCCAGTTCCAAGAATAACTGCACTAATAATCCCCGATTTTGCAGCTGGAATCGTAACTTTCCATATTGTTTGCCATTTTGTAGCACCCAGGGCAAGAGAAGCCTCTTTGTACTTCCGGGGAACAGCTCGTAAGGCATCTTCACTTACAGAAACAATAGTGGGAATAGTCATGATAATGAGAACCACTATGGCTGCCAATAAGCTATAACCGGGAGGTCCCAAATTGTTTCGAATAAGAGGCACAAGAAACACCATGCCAATTAAACCATATACAACAGAAGGAATTCCAACCAGCAAATCGATAGCGGGTCGAACAATATTTCGTATGATTAACGGAGCAACATCAGTCATAAAAACAGCGACTATGATACTAACCGGAGCTGCTACTAGCATACTGCCCACAGTTACATACAAAGAACCAACAATTAACGGGAAGGCCCCAAATGTTTCATCAGCTAAACTCCACTCTTTGCCGAAAAGAAAATTACCAACTCCGTTTTCAATAAAAGCTGCAAAACCGTTTTGGAGTATAAAATAAATAATTCCTATTAAAATGATTAAGGAGATGAGAGCCGAAAGTAACAACACCCATCGCATTGTTATGTCAACTGTTTTTTTTGTCACCGTATTACTCCTTGTTTTCTACAAAGAACAAGCCCGAAGCATTTGAGAGGGGGATAGAATACTGCTTCGGGCTATATACTTCTTGCTTAATTGTAGAATTATTTCACTAAGGGCACAAAACCGTTAGCTTCTACAATAGCTTGTCCTTCATCACTTCTGCAGAAGTTAATGAAAGCTTGAGTTGCATCGGAAGGAGCATTTTGAGTGATAAAATAAAGTCTTCTTACGATTGGATAAGAACCATCCTGGCAAGTTTCGACACTACAAATTCCACCATTGATATTTAAAGCTTTTACACCATTAATGTACCCTAAAGATACATAACCAATACTACTGGCATCTTCCTGAATACCGATCTGAACTTCACCATTGGATTTTTTGGCCAATGCTGTATCAATAATTTTCACACCAAACCCTTTTAAAACTTTCGAATCAAAACAATCACGTGTACCCGATCCTTCTTCACGACCATAAACTGTAATAGCTAAATCGTCGCCACCTACTTCGGACCAATTAGTAATTTCACCAGAGTAGATTTTGGCTACCTGTTCCAAGGTAAGATCGGTTAAAGGATTAGCACTGTTGACAATAATGGCTACGCCATCACGAGCAACAGGAATAGAAATAAGATCTTTTTCAGTAATTTTGATTTCGCGAGAAGCAGCACCAATGTCAACTGTTCCAGCTGCACATTGTTTTACACCAGCACTAGAACCACCACCGGTATAGGTAATTTCTAACTCAGGATTCTGTTCCATGAATGCTAATGCAAATTTTTCTGCTAAAGGCAAAACACTGGTTGAACCAGCTTCACGAATTACACCAGATAAAGTATCATCTTCTACTACTTCAACTACTTCTTGAGAATCATTGTCTGTTGTTTCAGTTCCACAACCCACGGTAAAAAAACCAGCTCCGAGAACTAATCCTAACACTACCAGTAAAGTTGCAAAATGTTTCAAAGTATCGGTCATAAATTTCCTCCTAAAGAGATATTTTAATGTCGGAGGAATTTGTAACATAGAAGTATTAAGATCCCGTTAAGGAAATTTTAAGGAATCATTAATTCACTTTTTTCTTCTTTCCAAGTGTATCGAAAGGAAGTGAGTATACCCATCCAGCCTGAACATCATTTACAACTATTTCTTCAAATCCAATATCAAAAGATTCAATCGATTGAGCTCCAATATCTTCCGGGATAATCCACCCCTGGAATGTTCCATCTTCGTAAACTGCAATTTGCGATGTACTTGTTTGGAGTAAATACACTTTCCCCTGCTATGCAACCAAATTGCGATAATCCAAGTGTGGATAACAATCGTCCAATCGAATTGTAGGTCCAAATCCAGTCTTACTATTGCACGAATAGATACAGTTGTTGTACGTATCATGCAAATACACCCAATCTCCATCGGATGTCATTTCGTTTATGCAAATTGTTGAATAACCCAAATTGGAACCTGAATCATTCCCAAGTAAAAGTTGTTGTTGAATTCTCTTCCCTGTTTTTCGATCATACCAAACAATTGAAGAAGAAGCTTCAGAATAAATACATATGTACGTATCTGTTAAAGCAAGAGCTTTTGTATATGGTAAATAGGTGCCATCATATTCAAGTGAGATAAAAGATCCATTCTCCAATTCGGACCATTCCCCAGATAAATCGAACTGCAAACAGCCCCATTCATTTTCATTGAAACAATAGCCCGACCAAACACCTTTATGCAAAATTTCTGGAAGATAGAATTCACAATCACCAAAGTATAATCTATTCATAATTTTCTTTTGACCACTTTTGCAATCTAACACTGCAAAATCTGGATCACTTTCCCGAAAATACTCCATAATGTCATATTCCAGTGAACTAATACAAGAGTCTAATCGAACACAATACCTTTCTTCATTTGAAAGCACCTTCACATCGGTCGATAAAGGAAGCAACTTGTTGTTCTCTTGAATCGTATCCAATTCATTTTGAAAAAAAGTCTTAATGCATTCACCATTCTTCTTATCGTATACCGTCAGCTCCGAATAACTAATATAGGTAAGAGCTTCAATTTCTTTTTTCTTTTTTGAAAGAACATACAAATCTCCGCATTCTTGTAAAACATGGGAAGCAGTGTCAATAGCATTAAAACAGATAAATTCATCAAAGTCCCCGGAAAATTCAAAAGGGAAATAGCGAGATTCCAGCAAGTCCTTAAATGCAAAATCAATTCCCTTAACTGTTTCAAGAGCAAATCCAAGAAACAATATTGTAACTGTATTACTATCTTTCTGAAAGGAAGAATACACATCAAAAGGATAACAAAACAAAGACAGGCTTATCTGGTCGGATGGTATGTGATATATTATGAACCCGTTACTATTAATCATGATGTATTCATCATTAAACATAGACATGAAAGGAGGAGTAGGATCCCACTCTGCAAAAATTTCATGTTGTAAAAGAAGTTTTCCTGAGTGAATATCGAATCTAAGAAATGAGCTTCGTGTCGTAACATAGATAGAGTCGCCAAGAACAAGAATATCGGCTATCTTCGAAAAAAGAATGTTCTCGGTTAAAGGATTTGTGTAATCCTTCTGGTAAATCACCCTCACTGTATCGTAGCTTTTTCTATCTTGGATAATAATTCTGTCGTCTACACTAAGCACAATATAATTTGTAGTAACATCAAAAAAAGCAGAATTCTCCCCTGCTAACAAGGGAACGATAGAAGTATACCCCTGGTACAATTCCGAAGGATACGGAATTGTTTCAACCAAGACCTCTTCTTCATTGAATACTTGTATCTCGAAAGGTGTTGCAATATATAGCTCTTCTTCTGTCTTTTTAAAATCAACAATGAAATACTGATGCTCTTTCTGATAAGACAAAACTTCTTTTGCATTTTTCATTTCAACTGCATTTACAACTTGCTCATTAGATGTTTCTTTGGTAGCTGTTTGGTTCTCGATCGGTTTAGAATTCCATCTTTCAAATGTTCCAGTTGAAGCATTATCCAATTGTACAGAATCTTCTGCTGACAAGTCACCCGCCATTGACAAAAGCATATCTCGAAATAATCGAAACGTATCTTCCTGTTTTTTGTAGGATTTTGAATCAAAATATCCATTGTAAAAATAAATCTGGTTGTTGTACTGGATATAAGCAATTTCCTTATTGGATGTAGCTACTACGTTTGCCCCGGGTAAAAGTTGTGCTTCACTCCAGGAAGTTATTTCTTCCTTGTTGTTCGCTTCTTGTAAGGGCAACAAAGTGCAATAGTTATGAACCATATAACTATTCTGTTGAAATCCGGGGATCGATTCCAGAAATGACAGTTCTGACATTTCCCCTTTTTCAGTTTCTACCAGCTTCATTTCTACATCCGTTTTGATCCCAAAAAAGGATTGCATTTGAGCATTCCAAATACTCTTTTTCATTCTCTCTGGACTAAAGGGACAAATGCCCAGTACTTTCCCTCCATTTGTAATAAATTTGTCTAGTTCCTTTCTAAATAGCGAAAGGGGGAAATCATACCAAATGGTTCCGTATAAAACAAGTGCATCAAACCCAAGGATATCATACGATACATTTCCGTTCTTGTTCACATAATTGGAAAC
>CAYRBR010000017.1:15618-21706 GCA_964422555.1 uncultured Caldisericota bacterium
AATGCCGACGACCGCAAACGAGGTGAAGCGGACGGGAGAGCCAGTCTTGGCGGCGACATCATGATTCATGGGAAGACAAGTTCTATTGGCTGCCTTGCCATGGGGGATGAGGCCATAGAAGACCTGTTTGTCCTTGCCGCAGAAACCGGCATTGACAAAACCCAAGGATATCATACGATACATTTCCGTTCTTGTTCACATAATTGGAAACGGTTTGTATTTCAATATTAATGTTATCGTCCCAGAATAAAGTATTTAACTTGTCTAAATCTAAAGTGTTGTTGGTAACTGAATCGCGAAAGTACAAAGAGCTATTCCCGCTGGTTGTTAACACCCCTACTCGAAATATTTTCCCTTCTGGTACTCGATACTGTTTGTTGCACATATCATTATCTGGAAACGTATCGTCTCCATTAAGTACATTTGCTGAAACCCGCACTGTTTCATTAGTACACTCTGTTGGATGGAATGTATAGTTATGTAATACACTTGTTAATGGCGGTATGTTCTCAATAGGGAAAAAACCGATAGCGTTTCCCTTCACAGATGTTACTACTTCAATAGGTCCTGTATCATATATTCCATCATTTCGAACTCGAAATGCACAAGTGACAAATTCATTTTGGTGTACAATAGAAAGTGAAGGAGTTTCTATTTCTACACCAACATCTATATCGTGTTTTGCTTCGAAAACAGATCGAGTTTCCTTTTTATCTGCGGTTTCAAATCGTAAACATCCTTTTGCTTTTACAAAATGCACAAAGTGTTTCTGATACCTGTTTTCTCCAGATGGTTCCATAATGTCAGAAAAATACAATCCATTTTCCTTGTTATCGTAAGAAGAATACACGTACCGTAATGTAGGTGAGTCAGAACTTATTTGGATTGTTTGCCCATTGTCAACCGAAAAAACCGGAACATTTCTTCCAGTTGGATCGTACTCTTCAATCGAGTGGATAGCAGGTGTCGAATAACTTGGTTTCGATTCAGATGATATTGTCGGTAAGGTTGGATCTCCCAACAGACAGTACCCAAACAGAGTGTTTACATCTGGAGTGTAAATTTGTTTTAAGTACTCCTGTGAAAGAATATCATTCCTGTAATAGGTTTCCAACGATTTTTTAACAGCATCTCCAAGAGTGCTATTGGAACAATTCATGTTTTCATTTGTATACTGAATGGTTGCATCCATATACGTAACTTTTTCAATTGCAGGTACACTTTTATTGTAGCGTACTTCTCCATACGAATAATTGGTTCTGGCACCACCAATATATGCAATACCAGCTGCTTTCGATTGAAAAAGAGATTCTGAAAAACTAACTGGAGGTACTTTTTCCTGTCCATTAATTAGCTGGGAATCCCACATTCCATTCAAACAGCTTTCACTTATAATAATTGGCAACTGTTTATTAGTCGTAGCTTCCAGCAAATCTTGAACTCCAATACAACCATCTGCAGTATAGAATTCTGTTCCAGAACCATGTCCCGAAAGCCATAAAAGTCGATTATTTCCCGAGAACATTACTTTCTTGCACTGTTCTTCTAAAAACAGACCATCAGTTTGAAAGTACTTATAAATGTTTAAACCATTTAATACATCTTTGTTAATGGAATCTATTTGTATTAACTCACTATAATAATCGCCACGAAATGGATCACCAGAAAACAAAGAGACTGTATTAGTCCAAGGTTCATGTAACTCGAGTGACGAATAATAATCCCTGATTTTATCTATATATAGACTTGCATGTACAGCATTGTGAACAGGGATTCTGCCCACACTAATGCTGAAGTTAACATCCCACTCAGATGCAAACGGGGCCATATAATGGAAATCGGTTGGTACATATCGTTCTGCCCATTTTTTTATACGGTAGTCATTTCCGAAATAATAAAAAGAAGGAGGAACCCAGAAAGCGTCTCCTATAATAGTTAAATAATCTACCCGATCATTTTTCAAACGTGTTTCCAACAAAGTTCTTATTTTTGCCGATAATATGTAGTCATAATCTTTAAGAAACCCTGCATATTCACCACTGTCTGCTTTTTCTTTCGAATAACCCGAAGCAACAATTTTTGGAAATGCAGCTGGCTCTAGTTTTTCTATTTCAGATAACAGTACTACATCGACATCGTATCCGTTTCCCTTCTGTATTTCTGCTAACGCGTTAGCAGCTCCTTTAAACTCATCAGGAGCCAAAATAATGGACGAATTTTTTTTATTATTTGGAATGGAAAGTGGTTGAAATCCAGTGCCAAACCCTATTTCTATTTCGATATGAGTTAGTAAATACAAAGCACCTTCGTGAATGTGAAGAGGGTGTATTACTAAGCTAAGTGTTTTTTTATTGTCGATAGAAGATACCTTACTTTGCACATTCACCGCAGGATAAGTAGAACTAAATTCAGATACATTGACGGATGTTCGGTATACTCCAACTCCAACTTCATCTTCAATGCCATATCGCTTTGGTTCAGGAACGGTAGCAATTCTACTATTTGAATAGCCTAAACAAATACCTTCAACAGAAACAGTATTAATGTAGGAAACAGACTCACATAATTCCATGGAATAGGTTTTTTTGTAAACAGGAAAATCGGGTGCTTCTGGAACAGTCGAAACAGAACAATTTGGAAAAGAGAAGGAAAGGTTCCCTTTGGTCGAATCTACATTTAACTGCTTCAATGGGAATAGAAAAGTATCCTTTTCTATTCTAGAAATTGAAGATGAATCTTCAATAATACTTCTATTCAGTATGAGAAAGTCGAGAGGATTCTGCATAGAAACCCCTTTTTTCCCCGGCAAAATAACAATAGATAACAAAACTGCCAATAAAACCGATATGCCTTTTTTCATTTATCCACTCCTTCGGAAAACAAAAAACCAATCTCTCTTTAACTTATTGTATGATCATATATAAATATATAATAACATCAATGTTATACACAATTAAACACAGACTGAAACTTATAAGGATGGCTTTACTATGCAAACCGGCTTAAACCCTTATGTTATAGTACTTGGAATTGCCCAAGACGGTGGAGTACCACATTGTGGTTGTTCAAAACAATGTTGCAGTAGTGCATGGAAACAGCCACAAAATAGAGTAATGGCTGCATGCCTTGGAATAGTAGATCTTGATTCAAAACAGAAATGGATGATAGAGGCTACCCCTGACTTTAAATATCAGTTACATACGCTGAATAATCATTGTCATTTCCAGTCAAGTAAACCTGTTGACGGTATCTTCCTTACACACGGACATGTAGGTCATTATGCTGGATTAATTCATCTAGATAAAGCTATTATGAACACAAAAGAAATTCCTGTATTTGCAATGTCAAAAATGAAACAACTTCTTACATCGAACCTTCCATGGAAAGGTATGTGTGATCAGAAGAACATTTCGTTACACGATCTACAGTCTCGCGTTTCACGTAAGCTATCCGACTCTATTACTATTCGACCTTTCCTTGTTCCGCATCGAGACGAATACACCGAAACAGTTGGCTTTCAAATAATTGGACCCAACAAAACCATTCTCTTTATTCCTGACATCGACAGATGGGAATCGTTTCCAGAAATCGATCAACTGATTCAAGATTCAGACACTATTCTTGTGGATGGTACTTTTTACGATTCAACAGAACTGTCGAACAGAAACATGCAATATGTTCCACACCCAACCATAGAATCGAGTCTAAGCCGATTCCAAAACATCCCAATGGAAAAAAAGAATCACTTTTTCTTCATTCATCTGAATCATACTAACCCTTGCCTATCTTCAACTAAAGGAGAATACAAGAACGTGATTGAAAACCACTTTCACATTGCTCGGGAAGAGCAGATACTCCCTTTATAGAAGGGCTTGCCTTATCGCTGAGTATCGCATGCAAGAATAGAAATGCACTACTCGGTTAGAGAAAAATGCTCAGTGCTTCGAACTAAAATAATGTCACCTGGAAGTGTCATAATCTGTTTATCCAAGGTGTAGGTATCCACACCCTCTTTAGAAGTGTTAATATGAAATCCTGCAAACAAAACAGCAGATGGTTCCATTGCTTCTCGAATAGCCTCCAAATTATTGTCACAGGGAAGGATAACAATTTCAGCTTTAATTCTTCCTTTTGCCAGCATATCTTTTGTTTTTTTCATAATGTCTTCTACATTGGCTTTACACGGAACTGTGCGAAGAAGTCGTAATGGACAATCTCGCCATTCTCTATTCTCTTTTAACAAGTGTGCCAACATTAACATCATAGATCCATTTTTTGATTCTTCCCACCACACATTGATTGCACCACATGGGGGTTCAATCGACTGATAATGACTTTTGGAGCGAACAATAATCATGTTTCGGTCCATTTTCCTAACAATACTTATAATCTGCTGGAAAGCTTCCGATTTATCTGGATCGCCACTCCAACCCAATAGAATAGTATTTGGACGCAATCCTCCAATTCCATGACACTGTATTAGCGATTTCAATCCTTCTGTAAAGCTTACATCTACCACTGCCACAGGAAAGGCCATTAGATTATTGGTTAAAATAAATTTCCGAAGCTGTTTTTCAGCACTTGGTTGAAGAGTAAAATAGTCTTCGAGTCGTCCAATAATAATCTGTGCTAATGATACAATCCCGCGTTGCCCGGAAAGAAGGGTTGCATAGGTAGTTAAAACTAACCTATTGTAAGTTCCCCCACTAAGAACCAATACAGACAACCGCCAGTTTTTAGGATGATATTTCTCCCGTTCCAGTCGTAGCAGAGCGTTTCTTGCTACCTGAAGTGCAGTTCCACTTCGAACATTCCCCCAACTGACAGTAATTTGCGAACGCTGTACTAGTGTGTACATGCCATACGAAAGTAAGATTGCCACAGATGCCCAGGGAATATTCATTAAAAACATAATAAACAAACAACTTACAGCTCCTGCCAAAGAAACTACCCAGTGATTTAAACGAAAGGTAGGTCGAAAACTGGGATTCTTTGTAATGGATTCATAAAAACAGGCTAAATTGATTGTGCCGTAAGTTATTAAAAAGAACATGGTAATAACCGGAGCGATTGTATCTAAATCACCAATGAATATGGCAATTTGAGAAATAACAAACGTTAGAACAATGGCATTCCTGGGTTCATTTTTGGTAACGGTTCCCTTTCCAAAAATCTGTAACCAGGGGAAGATGTTGTCTTTTGAGAATGCCTGTAGAATTCGAGGAGCACCCATCATACTTCCAATAGCAGATGAAATAGTTGCACATATTACACCAGCATAGACCAAGATCCCCCATTTTGCTAAATCACTAATTACAAAAGTATCTCCCAGCAAAACTTCGCGTGAAGCACTACTAGCCAAGAAAAATGCCATTGCAATATAAATAACGGTGGTAAATCCAATCGCCCATAAAGTTCCTGTTGGCAGAGAACGAGTTGGATTTTTCAAATCACCCGACATATTTACTCCCGCCATAATACCTGTAACAGCAGGGAAGAACAGAGCAAACATAGTGAAAAAAGTTATCTTATTTGTCCAAATAGGACTACTATTTAGCTGGAATGTAGCCAGTGAGAATTGACTTCCAGAACCAATAAGAAACGAGATAATAGACAATAAAACAACTACAAGAATTAAGTACTGTGCTCGAATAGACCAATCAGCTCCAACATATACCAGAATAAAAACAAGAATGTTGGCAATCGTTGCCACCCATACAAACGGAATGCCGATAGTTGGGAAAAAAGAAAAAATAGCTTCAGTGAATCCTATTATGTACAAAGATACAGCCAACGATTGAGCAATATAGAAGAAAATAGCAATGACAGTTCCAAATTCCACACCCAGGCTTCGGCTTATCATATAATAAGCCCCTCCACCTCGAACTCGCATGTTGGTGGCTATAGAAGAAACAGACAGCCCCGTTATAAAAGTAATACAGGTGGAGAAGAACAGAATTAATAAAACACCCCAAAAACCCGAATATCCAATTACGGTAGGAAAACGCAAATACATGATAACACCTAGAATTGTTAAAACGCTAGGTGTAAATACACCCCCAAAGGTGCCAAACTTATTTGCCTGTTT
>CAYRBR010000018.1:0-21673 GCA_964422555.1 uncultured Caldisericota bacterium
CATCCACTGTTCCCACAGGATTACCCTATCTTCTGTGCTTTGCATAATTGACTCCCCCATGCTTTTTGAAGTGTTTGGTCTACAAATTTCCATTCACGTATAGATTTATCTAGAAAACGCAGACCTTTTTCGGTAATGGTATAGTATTTCCGTTTTCTTTTGCCAGCCAACTGCTCCCATCGAGAAGAGATATACTTTTCGTTTTCTAGCTTATGGAGTACTGGGTATATTAACCCATCGGACCAACTCCATTGTCCACCACTTAGAAGTTTTACTTGCTGAAGTATGTCGTATCCGTAACTTTCTCTTTTTCTCAAAATGGAAAGTACAACCATTTTGGAGGAAGCAGCTACTAGCTCCTTTGATATTTCACTCATGTTTAACTCCTATATAATACATAGAACTTATATGTATAATAGCACAATGTAAAAAAAAGTGCAATTCTATTTGAAAAAAACTGATTGCTGACAAATAAAAAATTTATTGTACAATTATGAGTGCAAAATGCCGAAGTGGCGAAACTGGTAGACGCGGCAGACTCAAAATCTGCAGGAGTTCACTCTCCGTGAGGGTTCGAGTCCCCCCTTCGGCAGTTTTACATTAAGATTCAAATAAAAAAAGCCTCTACTCCAGGGTAGAGGCTTTTTTGTTTTTTTAAGTTATCAGCAGGTTACTTAAGATTATTTTCTCTAACTGTAATGGGTTCTGCTGGGAGTGAAGGAGGAGGAATTTCTTCCGAGGGATGGTTTTGAATCCATACAACCTGAAGCATAGCTCCGGCTTCGATTAATACTGCCAGGATAAGAATAATAATACCTGCATATGGAATGAGACGTAGCAGGCAAAGAACTACCACTCCAACAATTATGGACAACCAGTCCATTCGGTCTTTTTTGAACAGGTATTTGAAAATTGTGTAGCCAATGACAATACCAGAGAAAGCATAGGCAAATGTAAGAAGAATTGAAAAAGAGAGAATGGTAGCAATTGCCATTTTCCATCCAAACAGAATGATGAACAAAATAATGACGAGTATGGGGAAAACAATAACGGACAATGCTCCAATACCCAAAGAGGACCAGGGGCAGGAGATAGATTTTTGAATTGTTTTTTCTGAGAATTTTTTAAGACAATAAAAAACAACCAAAGCAAGGGCTATGGAAGCTAACCAACTGTAAATCATGGAAGGAATATCGGGTTTTTTTGGAGTGGGTTCGGTTTTTTCGGGCTGTTTTGCTTCCTTTTTTTCTTGAATAACTGCATCGGGAGCGGCGCTAAATGAAGCATTTGCATTGTATTCCAATACAGTTCCGATAACAGCATTGTCTCCAATTGTAATAGTAGAAGCATTCAATTTAGCTCCACCAGCTTTTCCATTGATATTTATTGTTCCACCATTGAAGGAAAGTAAACCTTCAACTGTACCATCCATTGTGAGTGTTCCACCGAAAACAAAGGCATTTCCATGAATGACCGCCTTTTTGTCAATATGAGCAGTTCCCCCAAAAATAAACAGACTTCCTTCTATTGTTCCAGCAATTTCTGCATCACCAGTGAATACAAACGCATTACCACCAATGTTACTATCTTGGTTGTAACGACCCGTAAATGCAAAAACATCCTGCCCAACATTCGAATTATTGGTGGCATCACTGGCTGTAACAAATAGATTGCCTTCTATATCTTTGTCGGGAAGAGTAATAGTAGTACCCATTGTGAAGTAGTCTTTGTGAATAGACATCGATTCTGTTTGAATTTCTTCCTGGGCTGTTGTAGCTAAAGGAATTGCAAACGTCATAAATAGCACAATTACAAACGATAGAATTTTTTTCATTGCACCCTCCTAGAAAAAAAGTTGAATGACACCTGTACTAGCTAGTGTCATTACAATACCAGCAATTGTAACGCCAATAAGGATAAAAAATAAAGATTTTTTCTTGTCCATACGCAATAGGTACGAAACAAATGATCCCGTATAAGCTCCTGTTCCTGGGAACGGAATAGCTACTAATAGAATAAGCCCAAACCATTCGTATTTTTCTACGGTAGCCTTCTTTTTTTCCATATGTGTTAGAAGAGCGTCAAACCACTTCCATATAATGCAGTCTTTCCGGTTACGAAGAGGTTCCAGAATGGGGAAAAAATAGACCAGAATAATAGCAGGTACCATATTTCCTATAATGGAAACAAGGAGTACCCAAAACCAGGGTATCCCTGCTCCAATGCCAGCAGGTACAGATAATCGTAATTCTCCCACAGGAGTCATTGCTAAGGCGAACACTAATAAAAGATTCATAGTTACAGAATAGATTTGTTTTTCGATGTTGCAATTATAAAATGAAGATATGAACATAAAAAAAGAAATAAAAATCGGGTCTGTTTCCATTGGAGGAACATACCCCATTGCAATTCAGAGTATGCTAAGCTGTCATCCAGCCAACAAAGAAGAAGTATTAACACAGATTCACGAGCTTGAAGAACATGGTTGTGAGATTATTCGAGTGGCTATGCCAGATATGGAAGCAGTGGAAGCAATTCCTTTCCTTCTCGAAAACATGAAAACGCCTTTGGTAGCCGATGTTCATTTCCGATCAGACATTGCACTGGAATGTATTAAAAAAGGAGTCCATAAGCTTCGACTGAATCCTTCGAATATTAAAAACAAAGATGCGATTACTACCATAACAAAGGCAGCAAAAGAACGAGGAATACCTATTAGAGTAGGTGTAAACAAAGGGTCGCTGAAGCATGTTCAAACAGAAGAAGAAGCATTGTCTCAAATGCAGCAACTATTACAGAACGAAATTCAATTACTTGAAAAAGAAAATTTTACATCCATTGTTCTATCGGCTAAGTGTTCAGAACCAGTGTTGAACCAAAAAATTAATGAGTGGATGCACAATCAGTATTCGTATCCAATTCATATTGGCATTACAGAAGCAGGCCCCTTAATAACTGGTATTGTAACTTCTAGTATTGGTTTAACCCCACTTCTACAACAGGGAATTGGAAGCACCATTCGCATTTCTCTTACCGGAGAACTGAAAGCAGAAGTATTAACTGCAAAGGCACTATTACGTACTCTTGGGAAACGATCGGGCATTACAATTGTTAGCTGCCCAACATGTGGACGATGTAAATGGAATGTGAAAAAATATGTCGATTTATTTGAAAAGGAAACTGCTTCGATAGAAAAGAATTTAAAAGTTGCCTTAATGGGTTGCGAAGTAAACGGCCCGGGAGAAGCTGCAGATGCTGATGTAGGTATGGCAGGAGCTGGGAAAAAAGCTGTGTTGTTCCGAAAGGGAAAAATACATGCTACCGGTACAACCGAAGAAATATTTCAACAATTGCTTCGAATTGTGAAAGAAACAACCAAATCAGTCTAGGCAGACTGATTTGGTTGTGTATATACTAATTGGGTGGGATAAGCAAATTCGATTCCCTGTTTCTGGAAAGCTTCCATAATTTTTAGATTTATTGCTTGTTGAACATTCATGTATTCGTCGTAATCATTGGTAAGAACAAAGTAAACTATTTCGAAGTTAAGACTAAAATCTCCAAAACTTTTAAAATGGCACCGGGCAAATGAAGTGTTTTGGATTTTATCGAATATAGATTTTACTGTGGAAGGGATTGATTCAACCAGGGCGGCTGGAGTTTCATATGTAATTCCAATTTGGAAGGAGATTCGTCGATTCTCCATTTTTTTGTAATTTCGAACCATGTCGTTTATTAATTGTGAGTTGGACAATACAATTTCTTCTCCGCTTAAGCTTCGTATGCGAGAACTTGCCAACCCAATTGTTAACAGGGTTCCGGATTGACTTCCAAATGCTATGTAATCTCCTACTTCGAATGGTTTGTCTAGAATGATCGTAAAGTAGCAGATAATATCCTCTACAATGCCTTTTGCTGCCATAGCTCCGGCAAGTCCAACAATACCAATGGAAGCGATAAGGGCAGTGACATCAATACCAAAGTAATCGAGAATAACTAATGATGCAATAATCCACACGAAAACAGATACAATCTGAACCAATCCCTTAAAGTTTTTGGAGGCATCCTGGGAGGAGTATTGCTTTGTCAGAAATCGGTGAATACTTTCTTTGACAAGAGAATTCAACGATTTAGTGATAAAGAAAACCGCAATGACAAATACTATTCTGTCGACCCATACATCTATTTGAGGAGGAAACTGAATAAACTGCAGCGAGATGTAAAATACAAACAGTTCTACTAATGGAACTACTGTTTTTTCTACTAAATTGCATATGTAATCATCCCACCGACAGGAAGTTTGTTTTGTTTTTTTTCGAAACCAGTTAAGAAGTATCCGACGAATAACGATTTTTGTGATACATAATCCAAGAATTAAAGTAACAAGTGCTAAGAAATAATTGGAAAGAGGGTTTCCAAAATAGACTTGCTGAAAAAAAGTTGTGTTTAAAAAGTTCATATGCTCCTCCGAAACTTCTTATTTTTCTTCATTGTATTATAATGAAAACATGAATAAAACAGATAAAAAACAGACAGTTAAAAACCTTTACTGGATTATTCCAGTTGTTGTAGTTATTCTTGTTTCGGTAGGTGTTGTGTGGAATTTCCATGCAAATAAAACCGCTTCTAATGTGCCTAACGATTCTGGTTCACAAGGTACATCAGTTAGTACTCCCTCTGAACAAACCGGAACTGAAGAGGTCAAATCTTCTGAAAACAATGCACCAAATAATACAGCCATGGATTCTCCTAATGAATCTGAATTGCAAGGGAAGAGTACAGATGACCATGTAACTCCCACTAAGGAAGTAGTAATTACTATTCCACAATCACCTCTTGGAGATGTGGAAGACCCTCCCGATATAAATGCTGGCATTCAATTGAATTCAATTCATAAGGGAATTGAAGAAATGTCTAAGAACCTGGAAGAATTAGAAAAGGAACTGGAAAAGGATCCAACAAACCAAGGTTTAAAAGAGGAAATTGAAAGAACAAAAGAGATTATTGAAGAACTCAAACAAGAAATGGAAAAATTGTTGAATGGCGATCTTTGATATAATTGGTCCCATAATGGTGGGACCCTCAAGTTCTCATACAGCCGGGGCAAACCGAATTGGATACATGGCAACATTGGTATACGGAAAGCCATTCCAATCGGTTGAAATTAAATTGTATAACTCCTTTGCCAGCACTGGACATGGGCATGGAACTGGAAGAGCTATTGTTGCTGGATTAATGGGAATGAAAATGGATGATGAAAGAATTCCGGATGCATTTGAAATTGCAAAAAAAAAGAAAATTTCCTATTACTTTCGAAAAAGTTACAAGGCAGATCATCATCCAAATGAAGTTCGTCTTGTATTTAATCGAGGTAGAGAGGATTCCTTTTTGATTCGAGGAATTTCGATTGGAGCTGGTAAAGCGAAAATAACCCAGGTACAAGAAGACTACGTGGAATTTGGTGGGGAACATGCAGTGCTTTTACTTGATTATATGGATACTCCTGGAATGATCGGGTTCATTGGAGATATTCTTGGCAGATACAAAGTGAATGTTGCCTATATGCAAAGTTCAAGAAATGCATTAAATAAAACGGCAATGGCAATGCTGAAGCTGGATGAGATTTGTCCAAAAGATGCAGTTCGCGAACTGGAAGAAAATGAGAAAATGCATCGTGTGATTTCAATAAGGAAGTTAAGTAATGAATACTAAAACAATCCCAAACCGAATACGAATTCGAACCACAAAAGATGTAAGGCATTATCTTCAAACGTATCCATTCCAAGACATAACTGATTTCTTTATTGAATATGAAGCAAAAAACCGAATTCTTCCAAAAACGGAAGTTGTGGAACGCATGAAACAAGCTTTGCATGTGATGCAAGAATCGGTTTTAAAGGGTTCCAGGAAGGCGAATACTACTCCTAGCGGATTAATTAATGGGGGTTGTAAGAAGTTATTGGAGTATTCCCATAGTGATGCAAACCCTGTGCTTCTTGGTAGTGAATTTATGCAGGTTATTACTAACACACTTGCCGTATCTGAATTAAATTCTTGCATGGGACGTATTGTTGCTACTCCTACTGCAGGAGCTTGCGGAGTATTACCGGGAGCTTTTTTTACAGTTTGTAATCGTTTTGCTGTTTCCGAAGAAAAGCAAATTAATGCACTGTTTATTGGAGGGGGCATTGGTGAATTAATCCGCATTAATGCTTCTTTATCAGGTTCTCAACATGGATGCCAGGCAGAAATTGGTTCTGCCAGTGCTATAACAGCAGCTGCTATTGCATCGCTTTTTAAGACAAGTTTAGATACTATCGAAAGTGCTGCTGCTATTGCCCTTGCTAACATGCTTGGTTTAGTTTGTGACCCTGTAGCTGGATTAGTTGAATTTCCCTGCGTGAATAGAAATGTATCTGGTGCTTTAAATGCGATTGCCTCTGCTCAGATGGCCTTAGCTGGCATACTGTGTCCTATTCCATTTGACGAAGTAGTAGAAGCAATGAAGCAAATCGGAGACGATTTACCAGCTAGTTTGAAAGAAACCTCTCGAGGAGGTTTGGCTATCACGCCTACTGCTGAAAAAGTTAGAAAAAAAATGAGAGAAGGTGATCCAGAAAATGTGCTTTAGAACCTTACGAATTGTCATAGTTTGCACAACGCTGTTCCTTTTTTCTGGACTATTTGTCATTCCGCAAACAATTGCCAGTCCTTTTCAAACACATGAGCTTCATTACATTTATATGCAAATTGGGAATCCTTATATAACTGTTGATGGGGTTACTATGAAAATTAACGAATCGGACTCATGCCCTCTAATTGTTGATGAATGGGACAGGGCTTTTATCCCTTTAAAAGGAATTGTTGAACACATTGGGATTGATATTGCCTGGGAGGCAACCACCAAAGAGGTAACTCTTTCGAAAGATGAGAGTGCCATGGAAACTGTTTTACAGATTGGAAATCCGAAAGCCTTTCTGAATGATTCAGAAGTGTGGATTGATGAAGAGAATCACGAAGTTGCTCCGTTTATTCTGAACGACCGAAGCTATATCCCTGTATTGTTTACTGCCAGAGCTTTTAACGTAGATGTAATTTGGTCTCCCGACCACAAATTTGTGTCCCTTACATGGAAAGAAAATGGATCGTAAAGACTCTGCTGCGAAAGTTTTTTCATTAGGGAACGAGGGAGATTACGGATTTTTTATACTACATCAGGGTATGCTTATATATGCTGATCCTGATCAGGAACCACAATTAGAAGTACCAATTCGGATTTTACAAGATGTAGTTTTGCAGCCAAACACTAGTGAGAAAAATATGAGTAAGTTGTTTCTTGTTTACAATTTCGAAACTGGGTTTGAGATTTTATTACCGCAGGGTATTGCAATAAAAGCTCGATTATGGATTTTAAGTAATCTTGGAATGATGGACGCGAAATACCCTGTTCGAACCAAAAAGGAAGAAACTTCAAACGAAAAGCAGGATAAGCCAAAAAAGATTTATTCCACCATTCTTATCATCTTTGTCATTGGTTTTATTGGTGTCTTGTTAAGTCTTATTTTTAAGCCAGCTGCGTTTATGTCTGTTCGGAATTCTTTTGTTCGTCAAAACCCCCATCTTGCCGAAGAATATTATCAGAAAGCTGTAAGTGAACAAGAAGCTGGCAATTACAATTCAGCTATCAGTTTTTATCAGAAAGCTGTTTTGTATAATAAAGAAAATCAAAACTATCGCGACAAGAAAAATGATGCACTTGCTCTACGTATTGAACAAAATATTGTTATTGGAAATTTTGTGCAGGCAAAAGAAGATTTAAATTCCTTACCGAATAGTTACGAAAAGAAATCTTTTTATCAGGGGAAAATTGATAAGGCAAGCCAAAACTATACCTTAACCGGGGCTGATTTCTCAGAGCTAGTGTCACTTTTCTTCAGAAGTTTTTTAACAAATGACCCAAATGTGAAACAGAAATTTTCCGATAAAGCTCATTTGTTTTCTCAAAAATTGGAATTTACTCTAAAGTAAACAACCAGTGTATTCAGCACGCAGATTATAAACTTTCAAAAGGGATGTAAATATTTCTTTTGGCTTTTGCAGATCTGCTTTTGTTAACCATTTTTCTTCGTACACAGCCTGTTTCTTGTCAAGCCGAAGTAATAAAGAACAGTCGGGTGAGTAAGTTGGGAATGTTCTGGTTTCACCTTTATCATTTAACATGGCTGTTTCCAAGAGCATCGCGTAGGCAGCTACCTGGTAGTTGTACTCAAGACTTAACTGATTCGATGTTTTTGCATCAATAACACATGTTTTTCCATTTACCCTTGCAATAATGTCAATTGTTCCTCCAAATCGAAGAGTACCATCTACTAAAGATATTTCCGATCCTAAGAACTCAACTTCATTCTCTTGCAGCCACTTCTGAAACGCAGTGAAAGAGTTTTTTGCAGGTCGATAAAAAGGATGAAAGGAGAAGTCTGATTCTTCTCCTTTAATGAAATTCTCAATCATAGTGTGTGCTATAGTGCCAGTTTCAGCAGCATTGTTTCGAACCTTTTCAAAGTTATATCCTTTAAAACCTAAAGAATTGGCCCACTTTAGCAGGTATGGTTTATCTAATTGCCCTATAACAGTTGTAACGGAAGGGACGGGTTGCTGCTGTTGATCAAAATAGGTATGCTTCATTATGGTGTGATTTTAATAAATATGGGGTTTTCAGTTGCATCCATAAAAGCTATTATTGGAGGATCTGTAGTGGGTGAAACAATGCATAGCTGTGTTACATACTCTTGTTCTGAATTCAATATTCCTTCGAGCGGTGCTTCAGATAATATGGTGATGTTCTCAAAACCAATTTGTTCCTCGTTGCCTGCATAAAAGTTAAACATGTCTTTTTGTAATGGGAAATTATCTGTGTTTTCAATAGAGACGAGTTTAGTAGTAATAGTGCAAATGGTGTAAAAGTTAGTGTCACTTGGAGGTATTGCAAGAGGATCTTTCTCAGCAACCAAATGGTAGGCTTCTTCTCCCTGAATAATGTCTGAAATCTTTATTGATACAATGGTTTCCCCAGTAAAAGAATCGGTAAAAGCAATATCATATACTTCATTTGGGAATCCAGGATTTTCCATGCTCATTACAGGAGTAGCTTTTTCTAAAACATCTTCTGGTACAGGCATTGAAAAAGAAATAGTTTCATTTTCAGGATCGTAATACATATCTTTCATTTGGCAATAATCTTTGAAAAAACTTAGTGGTACCATGGTTCTTCCATCAATTTCGCGAACGGGAACATCAAACTCAACAGGGGAGTTGTTGACATATATAATAGGAGAACCTACTTTTAGAGCAAAAGAAACTTCTTTGATAGTATTTTTTGGAGCTTCAACTTTTTTTACAGAAGCATCTGTTTCTGCAGTGTTTTCTTTTGGTTTGCTTTGAAAGATAGATTGTAAAGAACAAGAACATAAACTACCAGCAAGGATAGTTGCTAAGAAAATGCTAACAAAACGTTTCATAGTATTCTCCTTAAAAACGAGTCATTTCGTCAAATATTTTCATTATAAAATGATCTGTCATACCAGAAATAAATTCAATAATGGCTAATTCATAGTCTTTTGGAATAGTATAAACATATTTGGTTTTCACAAAAGGAATAGAAGAGGATTTTTCTATATCAGAATAGGATAATAACCACCGTGCAAAGTACTTACTAAGGATGGGAAATGGGCATGTATCTTTCCATTTGTGTATGTCTGTAACAATGTGTTTTTTTTCATTTTCTAAATATTCGAATATAGAGGTAATCATTAGTTCTGCATATTTTTTGTATGTTCTTAGACGAGGGTGTTCGTAGATATTTTTTTCACTAAAAGCTCGAAGCTTTTGGAGAAGAGAATAATACATTGGTGAAAATCGCAGTCCCTTTTCTATAGTACTATTTGAACATAAATCCATAATTAACTCATGAATGAGTACTGTATTGTTTAGTGTGTTACCTGATTCCGGCAGGGTGCTTTGTTCGTAAATATCCTGAAGGTGTTGCATTTGTTTTTCAGAAAGTATCTGTAACGAGATTGCATCTTCAATATCTCGACCAAGATAGGATATTTTGTCTGCTATTCGAACAATACACCCTTCCCACGAGAAAGGAAGGGTTTCTCCAGGATGTTGAATGGAATGCAAATCAAGTGCTTCTACCCGTGGTTTCATGATTTGGTCTACTACTTCTCCGCAGTGACACACAATCCCATCTCGAACCGCATAGGTTAAATTTAATGTTTCTTTGTTCCCGGTTGGTCCCGGTAAAGTTTCAAAATAATCAGCAAAACGAAGACCGTTTTTTTCGTGCCAGAATACAAAATGGTTACAGTATTGTAATGCAAGCTTGGACAACTGCTTTTCACCTGCATGGCCAAAAGGCGAGTGACCAATATCATGCCCAAGCGCAATAGCCCGAGCCAAGGCTGTATTTAATCCTAAATAGCTGCATATAATGTTGCTTACAGCCTCTACATGCTGAACGTGTTCGATTCGTGTACAAATATGATCGTTGTCAGTTGCATAAAATACTTGTGTTTTATGCTTTAGTCTTCGAAAACCTCTTGAGTGGATAATTCGTGTATAGTCTCGGTAAAAGGGAGAACGAATATCGTGTTCACGAGTGTACAGAGGGATAACTCGAAGAATTGCTTGTTCCCATTTTTCATTATTTTCATTCATTGCTACAGAAGCAAATTGCTTTTTCATACTAAAATTGTATTCGAAAACATCTGAAAATACAGTTTACTTGCAACATTTCTTGCACAAAGGTATAATGGAACAAGGAGGAACAGCATGACTTGTTGGTGCAGTAAGAATGTTTTATGGATAGCCATACTTCTTATGATTGCTATGTCTTTTTTGTCTGCTTTCACCTTTTTCCCTTATTCTACTATCACAATTAATCAGTATCTAGACGAAGACTCTCCTTTTATTTCTTGCATAGATGAAACTGGACAGCACTATCTTCTGGGTACAATCCGATCAGAAAAAAACAATGTAAACCAAAGCGATATTTTTATTGAGAAATTATCTGAAAACTTTTCTCGCGAACTGTACCGTTTCACTATTGGTGGAGCTGGCGATGAATATGTAACAGATGCAATTTATGACAATGGGAAAATCTATATTTGCGGTAGCACTCGATCCATCGATTTTCCTGTCACAGAAAATGCATTGTATAGAACTTTATCTGGACTGGATGATGGATTCTTACTAATTTTGGATGCAGAAACCGGTACAATCGATTACTGTACCTATTTTGGTGGCGATCTAATGGAGTACTGCAGTGCTCTATGCAAAAAAGATTCAAAAATATATGTGACTGGAACAACCTGGTCATCCTCTTTTCCCATAACCGAGAATGCATTTCAGAAAAGGCTATATGGAACTACGGATGGATTTTATTTATGTTTTGATGATACAACCAATAAATTAGTATATTCAACCTACTTTGGTGGATCTAATGAAGAGTTTGCCTCTGACATATGTCTTGTAGATGGTATGCCATACATGGTGGGAAGAACCTCTTCACACGATTATCCTTTGTCTGATACTGCCTACAATTCGTCTTTCAATGGCGGACAATGGGATTTGTACCTAGTTTCTTTTTCTGATATCGGTACCCCCACCTACTCTACTTATTTGGGTGGGAGTCGAAATGATTTTGTTTCAAAAATGGTATCTTCCGATTCGCAGTTGTACATTACAGGACGCACTTATTCTGGTAATTTTCCTGTAACTCCTGATGCAATTCAACTTGAAATGCATGACTTGTCCGATGCTTATTTAGTCCATTTCGATACTTCTTTGCAATCGGTAGCGTATGCTTCATTTTTCGGAGGGGATAAAACAGAGTATCCTTTCTCATTACTTGTGCACGATAACATTTTGTATGTAGCGGGAAAAACATTCTCAACCAATCATTTTCCTATCACTAGTAATGCACGACAGAAAACTTTTGCCGGTGGCTGGTCTGATGGATTTTTACTGTGTTTGGATAAAACCAACAATCATCTTGTCTATTCCAGTTATGTAGGTGGGGCAGATCGAGACAGCATCGACAGTATTTGCATTTCTAAACAAGAAAACAATCTTTTTTTCTCTGGACGGACTATGTCTCCGCAAATTCCTGCACAGGCAATTACATTCATCCAAAATGATGTGGATGAGATTAACTGGAACGGATTCATTATGCGCTATAACAATTCTGTTATAAAATAACCAAAAAATAACTTTTTCTGTAACCAAATCTTTTCTTTTCATGTACCATTAACAGTACTTACTATAAAGAGGTTTGGCTATGAAGAATTTCTATGGAATTTTTTTGTCTTTTATTATGGTCTTGCAGTGTCTGACAATCCCCGCACAAGCAAAAACCAATCAAATACAATCCAGTTGGATTCAAAGTATCCAGCACTGGTATTCAGTAGGAACCGATTTCGAAGGAGACTATCTTTCAGAAGAAAAACAATTTCCCTGGCAATCAACTGGAACTTCTTTATGGGGTAATAGCCAATATCCAATGACTGCCTATCTTCATGGCCCAGTAACATTCCCAGTTTATTACACTGTTTTCTATTTAAATTTAATTGCCGATAGTGGGCAAACTCGCGGCACTCGAAAATACTATGTTGTGTTAGACGATCATGGTTATATCTGGTTAGATCCGGATGGCAAATTCCAGAATTGTATCTACAATCCTGCTAACGATCCCCAGAACCCAGCTTTTGTTTCAGGTAATTGTCAAGAAGCAAACAAATTAGATGGAAAAATTCGATATTCAGTTGATATAGATTCGGGGAACAACACACTTGGACCGTATCCCGTGCTTTCCATAATGTCTGACAACCCAACTGTGATCCAAATTGAGGAAAGACAATTTTTATGTTCCCTTTTAGATCGAATAGACTATGATGCAAATACTAAAGTTGAGAAGACAGACTGGGATTTTGAGATAAAATTAGTTCCGTTTAACAACAATGAAAAATATACTGAAAATGTACGTGTGAACGGACAATACGATTTTCAGGAATGTATATATCGATGTGTAAATCCAGCAACTACCCAGGTACAGCCCGGAGACCAAAGACTATCTCCTGTGGTGATTGCGAATGAAACTATTTATGATCCAATGACAATTGTTCAACCATCGGATTTTGATGTTGGAAGGACTTTGCAGGCATTTCAATCAGATGAAATGCATACTGATCAGGTAGTGCAAGACCATCGTTATACGGTTGGGAAACGGTATGGGTATGATTTGTTTCAGGAGTTTATTTATCGAATACCTAATGTAGATGATTGGCGAGCCATTGAAGGAAGCACTCGATTAACCCATATTGATATAAAGATAAATCCCACGGACTATTCCTTGCAAGACTGGGGTATTAATGTTACCGATGCGTTTTGCCTTTTTGAGATTCCATCTACAGGGAAAAGCAATTCCATCGGAATTGAATCAAATATTGTTACAAGCCGAACCGATTTTTTTTCAGTTCGATTGCGTTCAATAAACAAGGATATTCCTGATACTTATTCATCTTTGTCTCAGGGAGTGCTTGTAGAAGGAGATTCGTATGTGTTTTCGACTTTCCTTTCCGATGTCACCCCTAAATATGCAGGATACCTTGGGTTAGAATGGTTTTACGACAATGGAGTGAACAACAAAGCTGCCATAAAAGAGACAAAAATTCAGACTCACGACCTGTATGATAATTTTCATATCGATGGATATTCCGAAGAATTCCTGGGGGGTTCCAGTAGAAGTTCCGATCTTGACTTACATATTCCTTTGTTCCCCGTACCATCCGATGTTCTATTCTATGACGTTACGGGAAATGGATTTGGGGTAGGAGATCCTGTCTATATCGACAACGATAGCAATGCAGTTGTATCGCATGGAGACCAGCGTATTATTCAAACAACTGTATCCGTTAATTTCACCGAAACATCGTATGCTGCAGGTTCTTTTGTAACAGAAGGAGATGCAGACAACGGGAATGTGATCGAGCCAATACCTTCTCTCTTTCGTTGGGCAGACAGGTATAGTGGAATTGAGGAACAAGATTTAGATGGAATTCTTCAACCAGGAGAACCTCTGTACCGTAAGCAAACAAGTGTACCCCCTATTGCAAAAGTACAGGCGAATGATTTCCGCATTTTTCCTGTTGACTTATCAGAAGTTCAATATATTGCAGGAACGTACGTAAAACCAACAACATATTTGTATCGATACTCCCATTTTTATGGTATATCCATGCAAATGAACGGTCTTTTTACCAATATAGATCTTGCCGTACAACCAGGTTGTCAGGAAATTCAAATGGAAGTATCTCCACAATTAAAGGTGGAACAAACTTCTCAGTTTGACATTCACCTACAACCCTCTTCTAAAGAACAATCTATATGTTTGTTTGTTGATGAGCCTTCCCCTGTATCTTCTACCAGACCAATGCCAATGGTAGAAAAACTTATAGAGAAAGTAAAAAGTCCTTCCTTACAGGAAGTAACCATTACTCCGTATAAAAGTAGTTTTTCAGAAAAAGGCTGGCAACAACCCTTATCGGTTTTGGTTTTTGTGGATTCCCAGGGGATATCGTATGAACCAATGAATTTTATTGATCCAGTTTATAACTCCTATTTCTACGATTCTGAAATTGATCGTCGAAAAGAACGGTATGAGGAACTTCTGCCTGATGGGTTTTCAACTGATTACTACACGGTTGTAAGTTTTGATGTATATCCAGAGGATGCCACGATACATCCTTCCAAAAAGTGTGTTTCCACATTCGATCTTCGTTTCCCCAACCTATGGGCACATATGAAGGATGCTGACAACCCAAACGATGTGAATGATCCATATCCCATTATCTCTTCACAATATGGAGAACAGATTGTGGGAAATTATAATGCAAAAGGAGCAGGCATTGACTACTTGTTTACTGCATTTGCACCTACTGCCTGGGGAACCCAACGATACATTGTACAAGTAAATCAAGACCAGAGTTATTGCTTTTGGCTTTGGAACGATACTGTCCCGAAAGGAATTCTTAATTTTACCGACGATTTATCGTTTACTCCCATTTTTGTATATGAAGATCCTGCCTTCCATAACAACGATTGTTCTGAAGAACTATTTCTCTACAACAATGATCCTTTAGGATTTAATAAAATTACGTATGGAGATGAAATAGGTGTTTTTGACGGGCAAAGACATGAAGTAGAATTCTGGGGTTCCACCTTTATCATCGACAATGCCCGAGTAGAAAAATTCGGAGTGGATGTATTATATGAACCTTATGCAGAACTTAACGAAGGTGACCCAGGTGGAGATTTCCCTCTAGCCCTGAAACCAGTGTATGGTGATGGAAGGATAACCTTGCGAACCTATGCATGCAATGCACTGTTTGATTATAACAATGCAATTACGCACCCACCTGCCTTTAAACAAATTGAAACTGGGCAAATACAATATTTCGGACTTACTTCTCTCAAAACACCTACTGTTGAAGATGTAAATTTTACGAATGTAGCAATTGTTGACCATGGATTACAATACTCTGCTGTGGATTATACAGCAGGAGAACATCCATTGTATCCATTAGATGATCCTGTTATTGCTTCTCCCTATAACCCCTTGGTGCAAAACTGGCAACTCGATTTTATTGCCTATCCTGCAGGACAAACACATATAGGAAGAACCAGTTATCGAAGAAGATATCGACGAGGGTCAGGGGCATTTGGTTTTAGTGCTACCCCTACTATATCTAGTCAGATTTATGAAGACAGTCCATTTCGAAAACTTGGTACTGAGCAATATCCCATGACAGATTATGACTTTTTGTTTACCCTGCAAACCAAAGCAGGTGAATTCATTGCCTTTGGCGATGAATTACCCGAACATAGAAGAATTAATAAAATTATAGTAGAAGGACCTTTTAAGTGCCCTCAAATTTTAGACCGAGAAGATGGCAGCGTTGTCCCTCGAAGTCGTATTCCTTTGTTATACAACGAAACTGGCAAACTGGTTATTGATCGAAACATTGCTGAGTGGTACCAAATGCCAGGAGAAAACTGGACTGGTTCTATTGGGTTTGGTCGAGATGAAATCTTTTTTGAAGAAGAAGATTGGAATCCTTTGCTGGTTCGAACCGGTATATTAGATTATTCTGGTATTCCAGCTGTAATAAAAATTCCTGAGATTACTCCATTACGAAGTGGAACGTTGCATATAAAAGTAATTTTAGCAGATGGAACAGAAATAGAATTAGGCGATTGTTGCAGCGAAAAACCACAAGTTGGATTGCCTGTTCATGGACTTTCATTTGAGAATTTACCAGACAGTCTGGAAGTTTTTACAGATCATGTTCTAACCCCCACTTTACTGGAAGATGAACCATATCAGGAAACCAAATTCTGCAACAATGCTTTTGTTATTTTATGGCAAGACCGTGGAATTCGTTATCATGCCTCCATGCTTTTAGATCCGTATGAAATTGGAGCAGGGGATGGTCGAATTAACTTTGGGGCTAGTCAGTGGCTCGATTTAAACGAAGATAGTAAGGTTGCTTTTGCCGATTGGGAAACTGAGATTATTGGAACATACTACCTGGATACAAATACCTGGGCCGGGGGAGTTTTCGATGGTCGAACGTTTAATGTAGACAATGGAGTATATCCATTAGAGCTGTCAGAAGATACAGGTACGCAAATCACACAATATGGTGTCGATTTTTGTAGTCGATCGGGAATCGACTATTCAAGACGTACCGATCATATTATTTCGAAAGAAGAAGTAACCCCTGTTTACATGAATGCCTATAAATTTTACGATGACAATGGAGATAGAGCTTTTACTCCAAAGTATCACTGGCGTTCTCATGAAGTATATTTAGCCGGTGAAAAATCGATTACAATAAAACCTCACGAAGACTTGGTTATTGCTACGTACCCCTCCCCATTAACAGCTGGCTGTATTCCGGAATTGGTTGATCCAGGGAATCCTCTTACATTTGAAGTGTACGATTCTTCTGGTTTATCTGTAGATTTCCGATTTGGTGTAATGGACCCGAATGGACGATCTGATATTGACCCCGAAGATGCCTGGCAACATTTGTTCGAAGATACTCCAAAAGAACCATTACCACAGTATTATTGGACAAGAACCGATTTGCACAACATTGATAACGTGGATGCCTGTAATGTGAAAATGTACTCCAAGCCAAACAACTGGTTTACCCCAATTCATATTAATTTTGATGAAAGTTACGAAGGGAAGTATCGTTTTTACAATTTCCTGGCAAATGATGAAGGAGCTTTTGAAGTAACTGTGTATTCTCCCGATCATCTGCACATGGGTAGAACGTTCGTAACAGTTGCTCCGGCAAAAGTGGAATACAATATTATGCCTCTATTTTTAGATAGAGAAGGAAACATTCGGGGAGCTATGGATGTACGAGACCCCGACTTTTTAATGACAGCAGGTGTGAATAAAATCTATCTTCTAGGTCTGAAGGCGTATACTCCTCAAGGAAGAATTATAAAAGGAGTGGATCGAACCAATCCATTCCGTTCGAAAGACCAGGGAGAAACGATGACTCACTCTGGAAGAATGACTCCTTACACAACGAAACCTGCCAGTTTTGATTTACACGAAAACTTCGATTATGTTCCCGATGGGTACTTTTTACATATGAGCGTTATCAATGATTTGGAGCATCCGGAAGTCGACCTTTCAAATACTTTCCAAATGGCTGGATTTGCAGGAACAATTTACGAACCGGATGTAGAAACTACTTACTATAATACAACGAATGTTCGTTATGATAATGGAACCTTCTCAAAGGGAGGCATGATCCAACCCAACCCAACCATGATTGCCAACGATGGATGGGGATATGGGTGTATCTACAATTACCCACACGATGAAGTGTATATGTTCCCTGATTTTGATAATGATGGAATGTTAACCAAAGAAGATTCTTTCACAATTGATAAAAATGGAGAAGTATATTTCTTTGTATATGCAGAAGATGTATGTGATGTGGGAGTATTAATCAACTGCAATGATTTTTCTGATTCGGGTATTTTCAGTGATGTGGTTGGGAAACCTCCCACATTTTCAGATAGCCCCAGTTCTATTTGGGGTCGTTTTCGAAAAGAGTGGGAACCCCGAACAGGGTATTCTCTGGCAGATGGTGTCTTTAAACTAGATTGGGATGCTTTCCCCGAAAGAAATATTTCTATTCGACCTCCTAATACTGTTATTCGCAATTCCGAAGACCAACTTCCTTTAAGAAGAGACTTGCTGAACCCTGGGAATTATGATTTAGTGTATGGGATTACTAATTCTCTTCATATTTATGTTACCCCAGCTGACAATCGTGATATGCCTATCGAAGGAGGCTGGGTTCATTTACAGGGGAATCAGCACGAAAGCTCTATATACGGTGGAGTAGAATCGATAGACAGGTACACTCGAAGAGCTACCATTTCATTTACGCCAACTGGGATTGGTGAGGATACTGCTTCTTTGCTATATTCATCAGATAACAACTTATATTTACACGATGCTGCTACATTTCCTTCCCCTCAAACCTATGTAGTTGATTTGCATACCCATTTTGATGTGTTAAAGGCAATTCGAATAGTATATCCTTATCAGAAGTATTTAATTGCCGACACTGAAAATGAGTTTACTATTCAGTTACAGGAAAAGGGAACAAAAGCTCCAATAGAAGGAGTGACGGTTTCCATTTCAGGAGAAGGTTTTTCATTAACCCAGGTAAGTAATCAGAATGGAATGGTAACATTTTCGGTGAATCCACCGTTCCAGAAAAATAATGTGCGAATATTTGCCATGAAAAAGGGATACTTTGAGGCGGAAGATTATATTCCGGTGGTGGAAAAATGAGCTTCAAAAAAGATATAATTAAAATGGTTAAAAAATTCCTTTCAAGTTGCCTACTTATTTTATTAGTTGGCTCATTAGGACAAGGTGTTTCATGGGCAAACCAATACCCCGATAGCATAAATAGTACTTCATACCCTACTAATCTCAGTTTCCGATCCCAAGCTATTGGACATCCTAATTTCAGTTCCATTACCTTGCCCCCTCCCCATATTCCCGGAAGAACTGTATTGGATAAAAACGTAGAAGAAACAATTGTTTCTCCTGTGGTACAAGCTCCTTTATTGGTTGTACCTTTTGAGGATGATACTCCGCCCGAAGAAGAGCCGGAAGAATCACTTTATTTCCATGGTTTTAAGGGGAATTGTCAACATACTGGATATATAGATGTTGAAACAAGCAATGAAATATCCATGCTTTGGCGATATTCCTTTTACGGGGATTACATAACAAGCATACAGGTATTTAATGATAATTTGTATTTTGCCGACCACAGTGGGTATATTCACTGCATTTCTTCCACCGATGCAACGGTTCAGTGGAAATATCCTTTAGAGCGAGAACGATATGTGGTTGGAATTGATATTAGCGAAAAGTATATGTATGTAACGTATGGTCCAATCTTTTCCAGAAGAGGAGTAGAAGACGATGCCGCTTTGCTATACGCTGTTCATTTAGATACAGGAGAAGAAGCCTGGCATAAACGAATAGAACAGTCGTTAATGGTATCTCCACCCCTAGCAGATGGCGATAAAGTATATGTTTCTACTGGAAAAATGACTCCTACCTTTTCCAAAACAGATGGCGGGAAAATTCTGGAATTTACAGAAGAAGGCAATGTTACCTTATCATTGGAAATAGAAGAGTTTTCATTCTATGGAAGTCACTTAACCAAGCAAGGTTCCATAATTATGGGACCAGCCTATAAGTTCGATCGAGCTACAAGAACTATTGTTCCACCCCAATTGTATGCATTTGACCTGGAAAAAGATCGACAACTTTGGATGGTGAAGCCAATAGGTGAATCTGGCTTTTTAGGGGTTCCTAGTATTCGGGGTGATTACATATACATGACCGAAAACCCTTTTCGAATGGGAAGAGGACCTCGTCCAGCAAACGAAAGCTGGCTTCAGAAAATAGAATTAGCGACTGGAAAAATGGTACAGAGCATGCGATTTAAAGATGAAAACTTCGGTAGTTTTGCTCCTACGCTGGCAAAAGATGCTCTTTATATTTGTTCTTTTACAGGACGGCTATATTGTGTAAACTACGATTTAGAACATATCTGGTGGGAAAAGCGACTGGATCGATTTTCTTACTTCACCGAATTAATGGCATCGAAAAACTATTTATACACTATTTTGTATGAAGGAGAGTTTCTTTGTATTAGCAAATCGGATGGTTCAATTCATTACCGATACGCCACCGGAAACTATGGAAGAATGCCGGTAGTAACAGGGGAAGATGTGTATGTATCGGGGAATGCATTGTACTGTTTTTCAGAACATGCCGAACCAATTTTGTTTGTAGAACCTTCTACCATGATGTTTGGAAACATAAAAGAGGGAGAAACAGCACAGAAGAAGTTCCAGGTGGTATGGACGGGAACCGATAATCTAGAAGGGGAAGCCATTGCCGTTGATTCATGGATAACCATCGTTCCCACTAACATTACTCAGAATATCCAAAGTTGCTATTTAACCCTTGATACAAAAGGATTACCAGAGGGTACAAACAAAACGCAAGTGTTAATTGAAACAAACAAAGGTACAAAAACAATTGATATAGAAGTGCATGTAGTAGTGCCAAAACCAGTTACTATTACTGTGAACATTCCTGAAGATGGAATTCTAACCAACGATTCACAATTTACCATTGAAGGGGAAACAGAACCATTTGCCCAGGTTTGCATTAATGGATACACTGTTGTTGCCTATCCAAACGGGTATTTTTACGACAGAATTAAACTAATCGAGGGAGAAAATCCCGTTGAAATAGACGTATTAGCAAAAGATGGAAGAACCGCTTCCTTCTCGGGCATGATTATAAAAGATTCTATACCTCCAACTCTGGAGGTGAATTTACCTCGGTATTACGAAACAACTTCTCGAGAAATTGAGATCACTGGCAAAACAGAGCCGGGGGTGGAACTGAAAATTGGTAGAAAACGAGTTGATGTTGAAAAAGATGGTACATTCTCGTACACTCTTACCATTGACAGAGATGAAGAAGAAGTGCGCATACGAGCTATTGATGAAGCTGAAAATACAACTCAGGTTAAAATACAAGTTGTGTATATCGGGGATTGATTCGTTGTAACAAGTACATATTATTCAATGTATTGAGAGGGGTGAGATGAGCAAGAAAACGAAAAATGTAGCTGGAATTTACATTACTGTTTCAATTGTGTCTTTGGCTATTGCATTCGGTACTATGCTATGGGCTTTAAACCTTGATGCTCAGTGCAGCAAACTGAAAGATGACGTAATACACTTGGAAGCTACTGTTACCACTTTAAACACACAACTGGCTACATTAGAAACCGAACAGGAAGAACTGGATATTGCATCTTCTAGTTACGATAACAGCGAGAAAAGAATCGAGCTAGAACAAGAAATTGAACACTTACAAAAAGAACAAGAGCGTTTGGAAAAGCTATTGAAAGATAGACAAACCATTCAGGACGAGATAAACAAAGAGCAAATAACTGACCGGTAGGGG
>CAYRBR010000019.1:0-8370 GCA_964422555.1 uncultured Caldisericota bacterium
CCAGATACTTCATCTTCAAAATCCAATGCACCGTAATAACCCTTACCTGGAGTTGGAGACGGATTGTCAATCCATTTCCATAAAAGATACGTATTGTCTTCATTTACTTGAATAATATACTTGTTGTTCATTGTATCAATGGCTGTAAATATATACTCAACTCCAGAGCCAGTTGCATTGTAATTGGCCAGTATTGTTCTACCGGTTGTCGAGGATATCGCCATATTGTTAGGATCGTTTACATCTGATTTATTGTCATCATCGAATATTTTTAAAACAAGATTCGGATACCGAAAGGAAATATTGCTTAAACAGGCAATATTGGTTCTGAATTTAATTGACTCTGGTTCTACCGGTAGTTCTTTAAACATTCTGCAGTCATATTTGTTTTCCAGGAAATGAACCGACCTAGGAGTATCTACCTTCCAATACCCATAGTTACCATCTTTTGGTCCCTGGTTTGGATCGCTTAGGTTCATTCCTCGGTACAACTCTAAAACAATGGGGAGTTTTCTTCCAAGATCAGTGCAGGTTCCTTCCCATGGAGTATATGTAAATGTATAGTCACTTGTACCAGCATTCACTTCTCGAATTGAATCACCCCCTTCGGGTGTTCGAATTAAAATAAAAGCTCTTTCTCCAGTTTTTAAAGGCGGATTCATTCGTACACTTATGGTTGAAGTCTGTTCCACTTTGAGTGCAGGACTTACCTGTACATCCAATTCAACTTCACCCGGAAGGACTTCAATATCCATACATCGAAAATTACCATTCTTGCCCATTGTAATACCGGTAACTGGATTCTCAAATAACCAGACATTTCCAATTGAAACGGTACTTCCACAGTCGTAATGATTCCCCCTGTAATCTACATCAGTTAATCGAATGTCTCCACCCGATACTCGATCGTTTCCATCAATATCTCTGTATATAAAATCTCCCAAATCAAATTCATCGGATTCGTTTGCATCGTAATAATCTTCAACTAAAAAATCTTGCAAAGGAAATGTTACATCAGAATCTCCTTCAGCAACAATTGTTCCAGCTGGATAATCAATAATTGTTTCACCCAGGTTTACGTGAATTGGAAAAACACGTAAATCACCTGCAGAAACAGTTCGAGAATCATCGTAATCTCGATATATCGGCCCTTTGCATCCATACCGAGTAGAACCGGTTGACGAATAGAAACGATCGGTAGGAGGCACCGGAATAAGGTCCAAATAAGCATCGCTGTCCGACACTCCCTGGTTCATCCCAATAAACTCTTCACACACTTCTCCCTCTCGATAATCGTCTGATAAATTATTAGATCGGGCATTACCTCCAAACTCATTTACGTTAACCCCATTATCTTTCCATATTTCAACCCCAATGTATTCACGATACTTCAACTGAATATTATGAAACGTGGTTGCAGGAGCAAAGAATTCTCTCCCCGAAGGATCTAATACAGTACTTTTCTGTATAAGTTGAGCCACTTCAGGAACATCAGCTGAAGAAGAAAATAACTTTGCCGAAGTAACTGCAGGGTTTGTTCCCATCCATAAGTCACTTTCAACCGAAATATTATAGACAGATGTTCCACAAGAAGCCTGTAACACTTCCGATAACAAAAGAACTGGGTGGTTATCTTCATTCCCAAGCAATGCATTCCCAATTTTGAATACACGACCAGAATAATCCAGATCGGAATGTTCAATTGGGTTAACAGCCCCGGATGGAGTAAATAGATATCCTCTATCACTTTCAATATGTAAGTATTCTCCAATACGGTACGGGCCTAATGTATTATTTGCAGAACTAGGATCGACTCGACCAGAAGAATAACGACAATTCGTAGAAGGTTGATTACTTTCCCGAGCATCCTGAAAACGACCATCTTCGTCAAACCATATTTGTCGCTTATTGTCTAGTACTACATAGTAGTGATTCGCTTCAGTTGAACGTCCTCCAGCAGCAATTACATCAAAATATACTTCCGTGTAAAACAATGGTTCTGCTTCATTGGCAGAAGTAGCAGGTCTTGGGGAAGTAGGAGATGGCATAGGGTACTGCCTGTTTCCCCAAAGTTGCTCTCCCCCTCGTTGCCATGGAAACACAGCACTATTTCTGAGAGGTTCTCCTTCTCTGTCATAACCAACAGGAATCCATTTTATGGCTGCAAATACAGCGTCCTTCACATACGTACTGGCTGCTACTTTTGAAAACGGTATGGTTGCACTTTGCATCACTGTAAAAGAAAGAAATAGTGAACAAAGAAAGCTTACTGTTTTTTTCATCATTGCCACCTTTCAAGGAATAACAATATAGGAGTCTTTTACTTATTAATAATACAATATAAACCTAAGAAGGTTCACTTCTCCCAAAGAAGTATTTATGTTCTTTGTAAAGCGTAATAAGCCAAGATAAAAAAGGAGCTGCCACTCTGGCAGTTCCTAAAAAGAAAACAGAAGCCATTTGAAAGAAATAATTAGCACTATACAGTACAACCAGTTTTTCAAAGAATCGACCGCATATTTCTATTAGAACAATAACTAGAAAAGTTGAAAGAATAGGTTTCCAGTAAACAAGGACCTTTTTTCGGAAAGTAGCAATCATAAGTGCCATGTAAGGTAAAAATGCGAACATTTCCCCTTGCTGGGATCCAATTCCGATTGTGTCAAAACGGGGATAAAGCCCAACGCTATTGAGCAATATATAAGCTCCTTTTAATCGAAGCCAGGAATAATAAAAGGATATTGGATACCAAATTGCATACAAAACAGACAGGGAAAGAATAAATACTAATAGAAACAGAAGGAGTTCTTTAGTGTTCTTTGCTTGTACTTTGTTTTTTTTCATATTTTTCGCTCATATTTCGAAACCAAAGATAATAAAACAAACAAACAAACAAAATTAAAAATACCTGCCAGAAATAGGTATGCAATAACTCAAAACTACTGGGCCACTTAGAAGCTATTAGAAAAATACTTACCAGGCGTAATTGATTCACCAAAAATATAGCAATCGTTCCCCACAAACATGCAATTATTTTTTCTTCCCATGGAAACCAAGAAGCAATAAAGCCAGATAAGAGAATAATAATTCCATAAATCCCAGTGCATTCATAAATGATTTCCATATCGATACTACCAATAATATGACACTGGTACACTGAAATGGTATTGTCAAACAATCGTAGTATGAAAGAAGTTGTTTGCGTTGTTAAGTAGGAAAATGGTTCTCGAATAAAAGGCAAATGAGTAATTACCTGTAAAACTAACAGAGAAACCACGAAGTATATAGCAAATCGAATAATTTTAGAATATTCTTTTTTCATCATCCTAAAAAAAAAGGAGGTCACCCTTTAGGTGACCTCCTTTTTAACCTTTATTTACAAGGTATTTTGTTCTTTTTTTCGAAAGACAAATTGCCATGCAACAAACATCATTCCAAATAACAAGGCAAGAATACCCCAAATATTCAAGAACGGGGTTTTCAGGTTCAAATCTTGTTTGTAAACATGTAATCCGACATAGGTAACAGAGGATGGATTGACAGGTACATGACCAGGCCCAAATCCAATTCCATGACCCACTACTTCAAGCGTATAGAACCCTGGTAAAGTCCCTTGCTTATCTGCAGTTGCCATTACTTGGTCTAAATCGTCATCAATAATAGTTACACCAACATCAATACTGTCACCAACTCGTCCACTATTGGCCCAAATGGAATAGTTTGGAGGAGTGTCAGTATCAAATGCTCTGACAAAATAGAAGTAATCGGTTTGGACTTCTACATCGGCATCTTC
The DNA here is from genome assembly GCA_964422555.1 of uncultured Caldisericota bacterium. Taxonomy (GTDB): domain Bacteria; phylum Caldisericota; class Caldisericia; order UBA6126; family UBA6126; genus JAGLCW01. Next base: position 3,794 of record CAYRBR010000019.1, read on the forward strand.
ATAATTGGTATTTGGTGTATTTACAATTGCTATTCTATTAGCAGCATCTACGTATTTGGTTAAGGATCGCCATACTTCGTATCCTGCTATAGGTCGAGAACCTCTTCTTGCAGCTTCCCAGTTAATAACATTTAAGTTGCCATTTACATGGGTTACTTCAAGGTTTGTAGGAGCATAGGGGTTAATAGTATATGGTGTAGTTTGTAATGTAACATTTGCATAAGCGTCTAATATGGGGCTAATAGCGACAAAGTTTTCTGCATAACCAGGTAGTGGCACTTCAGCCACAATACCTTCAAAACCAGATGGGTTATTGAAATAAACCTGGTCTGGTAATCCGCGTAAGGTTAATGCTACTTTCCCGTCAAAGCCATTTTTACTTTCAATTTTCAGTCGATAACTAACGGCTCCACCCGGTATTACATCTTTTGTGTAAATAGACATAGAGAAATTACCAGCTGCATCAGATGGGTTAACATCAATGGCAGGTCTTGCAGGTAATACTGTCATGGTGCAGTTAATTTGCTTCTTAATAGAACCGGAGAGGAACATAATTCTGAAATGGTAAATACCTGGCAACGTAGCAGCAGAAACACGAACCTGGAATGCATAGCGTGTTCCCATATCAGGACGTACTTTTACCTCTGCAAGAGAAGAAAATCCAGTACCCGTTACGTCAAACACATCATAAATAAATGCGTTATCAAGCCAGTTAAATGTAACACCTTCGGGTTGGTTTGCTGGAGGATCAGTCCAGTAAGTTCCAATTATAACATTGTCTTCGAAACCATTTCTAGCTTCAATGTCAACATCAATTTGTTTACAGTGATCTTCGCAACACTCATTACCCGGGCAATCACCTTGGAATAAAGTGAATATGCTGGGGTTTGCATTTGGGGTAAAACCAGGTTTCGGAGGTATTACATCTAAAGCCAAAAACTCATCTACTGTAATGTTGGCTGTAAGATCTGTAATGTGCACCATAGCATCGGGGTTATCCCTATATGTATTCACAGTTGCGGAATTTGTTGATTTTATGGTAATAGGTAAGTTTAAAACTCCACCATTCATTGGTATGCTGTGGCTATGGTACAACTGGTTAATGGGGTTTCCACCGGCATCTTCCGTTGGTACATATATATTCTCTGGTAAAGTCAATCGTACATCTACATTGCCAGAACCAAATCCACCCGTAGGAGTAAATGTAAACACTGCAGAAGTATAGGTACCGCGCTCATTTACAATTGGATCTGGATCGTGAGTAATGTCACAGGAGGGTGGTGCATTATACAACATGAAGTGACGATGTTTATATTCAGCATGATTGTTTCGATAATCCCAAACATCAGCAGGAGGTATAGAGTTAACACCAAATTGCGTAATCAACCCTAAGCTTGATCCATACACGTCGTATATACCAAACATTCTATTTTGGAAATTTGGTGAGTTCTGATCTTTATTATAACGCCATTCATCTTCTTCTAACGTAAAATCTAATGGAACTGTATTTGGATCACCCGTAATGTCTTCACCCTCTGTTGAATATAGAGGGCATGTACCATAAGAATTAGCAGTCTGAAGTATGGCGGTACCACCAATATATAAATTCAAATCAGTTACAGTGCCAAAAGCATCTGTGCTGGTTGTTTTTCCTAAAGTTAAAATACTAGTATTCAAAGGCCTTGCAGGAGAAGCATCGGGGTCATTAATGGTTCCACAATTCTCCCAAGCACCTAAATCGGAAACAGTTGAATAAGGATCAGCAGCATCTACTCGGAGCAAATCTGAATTCTTGTAGAAACCCGCATAATAGTGACCTTTAAAATACTCAAAACAGGAAGGAGAAGGACCGCCATCAAGTGGTGTTGTTATAGTATCAATATAGCTATCTGAATAGTACCGATAAATACCGGCCATACCAGTAATGTCGAAATAAGAACCATTCACATTACCCGTTACTTTTACTCTTCTACCTAAGAAGTGCCCATTATAGTAAGCACCATAACGAAGATAATATCCATAATACAGATAGCTATATCCACCCCAGGGGTAGCAATAAAATAAGCTTTGTCGCAAATAATAAGGAACTCTTGCAGTATAAGTATTTCCAGCGTTAGGCCCACTATTTAGTGTGATTGAAAAAGTTAGGTATGGATATCCAGTTGATATCATTGAGGGACCACAAGTTGCAAAAAGTGCTCCGCCAGCAGTAGCGCCCTGTTGAAGGGTAGAAGGGTTGTTATTTGTGGAAACAAACCAACGTCCATTAGACCCCATTGCATTGTAATACATAGTATCAGGGTCTGAAGTAGATATGAACCACTTATCGTTTAACACTTTGAAATCATAAATTCCAGGAACCTGGTAGTAATAATACACGCTTCCATAATAATTTGACCACACCTGGGACCAAGTTTGTGGAGGAGAAGGGTTGTTTACCAAATCATCTGTACTCCCACTGTATTTGTAGACACGAAGGTTCCAGTAATGGTAAGTACTTGTACTGGTTGGATTGTTGCCCTGCCATCCAATGATATATAGACTTCCATTATATGCTTGAATATAGTATTTACCGCTTTGCGTTCCTTGCCAATCTCCATAAGAATATCCGTTTCCACCTGGGACTACATTAGGAATAGCACTCTGACTCCATATATTTGTCCAGTTGGATGCACCATCCCATCTTATAACAGTTGTTTCGCCTGGGTAGCGATACAAATAATAGGAAGCGGTAGATCCATACGTTTGGACATAGCCTTGGTTAGTGTGAAGAAATAAACGTCCACTCCACATACTGCCATTTGAATCAATGTAGGGTTCTTTTAAAACAGCAAAACCACCACCATAGGCAGTCCAGGAATTGCTGAAAAAAGAAGGACTTATTTTCTCCCAGGCATTGGACTCAGTTGACCAGTGAACAACTGCACCATAACATCGGTATGTAGAGCTATAGAAACCATAGGCAGAAGATGGCATAAACTGGAAATAGTGAATTACTTTCGAACCATCGGGTTTCGTTTCAACTAAATCGGTAAACGAAGTCATTCCGTGTAAATAATGACCATCCCAAGAGTTAGAATAACCATACATATAAGTACTGGCACCTTCATTACTTGCTAAAGGAGGTGAACCAGGGGTTATTCTCTTCCATGCAAAATTGTTTGTTGCCTGTGCCTGATGTGTATTGGTAAATGTCATAAAGGCAAAACCAAGGATCAGACATATGAACAAAGAAAGTACTTTTTGTGTCAATTTCATTCTTTGCCCTCCTTAGGAATGATCTGTATCAATAATAAGAACATCAAATGCAGTTGCTTCTAAGTTTTGATAGGCTTTTGCAAATACTGTGCAAAAAACATCCGTTTTAAACTCAGATGGAAAAACACCGGTAGCTAACAATTCGGCATCTTTTTCGTTCTGGTTATTGATAAATTCTTTCAAGAATTGCGTATTTTCGTCAATGGTTACGTTGTATACTTTAGCTGTTTCAACACACTGAATAGTGAATGTGTTTGCATCAGGGTTAATGGATTGAATTAACCCATTTATGGGAATATCTCTCCATTCTTCTTCGTTGTATGTTTCGCCCTGATACACAGCTGCGGTAGAAGTGACTGTTTTCTTTTCATAATCAGCCTCACCAATGGCAGTCACTGGTTCGCCAGTAATGATGTCATTAATGGTTCTTCCAGATTCCCCATCGATAACAAAATCGGTGTATTGATTGAAAAGGATCGTATACGATTCAGCGAATTCATATGTTTGAGTGTAGTTGTTGAAATAATGAACTTCAGATATTGTTATTTTGTTATGGTCATAATCAATATCTTTCACTGTGCCTTTGAAACCATCTGGTTCCGGGAAGAAAGGATCTTCCATAGGTGGGATTTCTTCATCCCCTGGTTCGCCCTGTTCATCTGCAACAAATGCAGGTGGCGCTTCGTTTACTTCCTTGGCTTCTCTGGAATAAAAAACTGTTTGCAATGGAATTCCGCCTTCGTCGTAATCGGCTGTTAAACCGTAAGCGAGCAAAGGTGTAGCAAGCAATAATATCACAAGCAAAACAGAAAATTTCTTCATAGCCTCACCTCTTTCAGTCAGTCAACAACTACCATTAGTTTACGAAAAAATACTCACATATAAAAAATTGTTAGTTAAATTTTATATTAATAAGTTCGGATTTACAACTATTTATTTGGTTCAGTGTTCAATTGTCGAACAAAACCAACAAAACGCTCGGTTGTAGATTCCCAAATTAAGGAACCACCAACCTTTACAACTTGCCAGTTATAGTGAATCCCGTTTTTGTAGTCCATTGGTTCCACCGATTCCACCCACAAAAACAAACTTACCAAAAGGGGGTGGTCGGTCGCTACAATATCACCCTCTTGAGTAATAACAGGATGTTGAGAAAGTCGCTCTTTTTTTTCTATAATCTCAAATACCGGGTTCGCATTTTTATCTACCAGTAAGTCTCCCACTTGAATTTGATCAGCAACTTCCGGTTCCATATTGGGTACAACAATTTCTACTAGAACTGGTTCAAGTGATTGATTATATTTGTTCGATTCAATTCC
>CAYRBR010000019.1:8380-21620 GCA_964422555.1 uncultured Caldisericota bacterium
AATAATACAACAACAACTATACAAAGGATTGTATCGATCCATTTCCAATGAAACTGTTTCATTTATTCTTCAGGCATTAAAAGACCGTATCCACCGTCTTTTCTTCTATATAAAACTGCAAGACCTTTGTGGTTTTTGCTAATTCGATAATACAAAAAGAAGTCGTGCCCCAGAAGTTCAAGTTGTTCAATTGCATCTTCATCGGAAAGAGGGACAATAGAGAATTTTTTTTCTCGAATAATTTCAGGATGCTCTTCCTCTATTACTTCTAGTTTTTCTTCCGGAAATTCTTTTTTCACGTGTCTTTTTTTGTCAATTGCTTTTTCTTTGTACCGACGGATTTGTCTCTCAAGTTTGTCTTTTAATCGATCAATGGCAGCTCTAACATTGGAATCGGTTGTTTCTGCACGAATAATTTTCCCATTCACAAACATTGTCACTTCGGCCATATGCAACCCTTTCGATTCACTGAATACTAAGTCGGCTTCGCGAATGGGTTGAAAGATTTTCTCTAATTTTTCAAGTTTTTCTTCCGCATACGTTAATGTGGATTCATCAAAGCAGTGAGAAGAGGAACTTTTTACTGTAATTTTCATAGTAGCCTCCTGTGATTCTTAAGATACAATTATTATAGCCTTTTCTTATTTATTTAAAAAGTCTCTTTCCTTTTAAGAAATTTATTCTAATATATTTAGGTATGGCAACATCAGTAATCATGTCGATAGTAGATATCTTAATTGTAAGTACACTTGTCTATTTATTCTTGGTTCTACTGCAATCGACCAGAGCACTTCAATTAGCAATTGGGTTGACCCTTTTAATTCTATTCCTCAATTTGGTACAGTGGCTTAGCGTACTTATAGGATTGCACACTCTAAATTGGCTACTAAATGGAGCCATCAATGTTCTCACCTTTTCCCTGCCCATTTTGATCGTCATATTATTTCAACCCGAACTTCGTCGATTGCTTGGAAAGCTTGGAACTCGAGATTCTCTTTTTGGTCGATTATTCTCGTTTCTAGATACACAAAAGCTTACAATGGAAACAATTGATGTTCTTATCACTTCAATCGACTCCCTTGCCAAAAAGAAAACAGGAGCATTGTTGGTTATCCAGCGTGATTCGTCCCTTGATTCGTTTGAGGAAAGCGGAATTATGCTTCAAAGCAAAATTTCAAAGGAACTTTTAACCACAATTTTCACACCCCCTTCTCTATTACACGATGGGGCTGTTATTGTTAAGAACAATACAATTACCGCTGCCAGAGTTATTCTGCCTCTAACCGATAATTTACATTTAACCAAAAATTTTGGAACTCGACATCGTGCTGGTATTGGAATCACAGAAGACACCGATGCCATTGGTATTATGGTCTCGGAAGAAACAGGTCGTATTTCACTTTCTGTTTCGGGTCGTATTACTAGCAATCTTACTCCATCTGAGCTGAAGGGTATGCTTACCGTTATGCTAAAGGTAAAAGCATGAGAAACTTCAAAAAATGGATTACTCACAATTCTTTTTTGAAAATCATCTCTGCCTTCATTGCTATTGGTTTATGGATATATGTATCTTTCGTTCTTGGAGCTAACATTATTGAAAGCTCTATATATCAAATACAATTTCGAGGTTTAAATCCAAACTACGCAGTAAGTTTAAGCACTGAACAAGTTGAAGTTCGATTTGAAGCCCCAAAGAATTATATTGAATCACGCAGCAAAGAAATATCAGTTCATTTAGATCTAGCAGATCTTGAACCCGGTACATACAAAATTAAGCCTGTCGTAAAAACCCCCTCCGATGTAACTGTTACATCTTACGAACCAGAATATATAGAAGTAACTTTGGATACAATTATCACGAAGGAATTTCCTGTGAAACCAATTCTATCTGGTAACTTACAATCTGGTAATATTGCTGGAGAACCAACAGTCACACCAGCAACCGTACAAATTACCGGACCAGAATCTATTATTTCGACCCTTCAAAGTATCATTGCTGAAGTTGATACAACAAACGCGAATGCAGATATTTTTAGCCATGCACAGGTAATTGCATTGAATGAAGAAAACGAAGAAGTTGCCGGAATCACGATTGAACCAAAAACTGTACAGGTTACCATTCCGGTTTTGAATACAGATATAACAAAAGTACTTCCAGTGATCCCTTCCATTAAGGGGAGTCCTTTGGGAGTCATTAAGAGTATTCAGGTTGATCCCTACCTTATTACTGTTTCCGGTGACGTCTCTGTTATTGAACAACTTACGTCTTTGTCTACTTCAGATATCATTGTAGATGGACTTAATAGCTCTATAGAAAAAGATGTTCAAATCCTTCTTCCCGAAGGCGTTCAGGCAAGACAAAATCAGATTGTTGTCCATGTATCTATTACAATTGAACCCTATAGTAACGTACTTATAGAAGGAATTCCTATTACAATTCAGAATCTTCCCTTTGATCTCGAATATACGTTAAACTTCAACGCAGTTAGTATTCAAGTATTTGGTCTTATGGATGTTCTGAACTCTATCCAGGATGTGAAAGCTCACATAGACGTAAAAGGGCTAGATGCCGGAACATACACACTGCCAGTTGTTTTTGAAAACATTCCTGACAGTGTGATTATCCAGGCTTTTCCCAAATCAATTGAAGTGACTCTTATTTCTTCTGAATCACTATAGCAATTCTTCCAACTTCTTTGTTAAATTCAACAATGTTCTTATTGTCGGTGGAAGAAAATTCTGTGTTAATCACGAATGAATCGGCTAACGTCTCGTTGGATATATATTGCTTATGATCTTGTATCCATTTTTGCTCATCCTGGCTTTCTAGCTGTACTTCTAAATCAATATGTGCTTGCACATCTAAGTCGAGTTGCTTTCGATATAGTTGAATATGGTGGATTAACTCTCTGGCATAGCCTTCTTCAACCAGCTCCTGACTTAACTCAGGATTCAAAATTATGACTGCCTGGTGAACTGTTTCCTCGGCAATGTATGGTTTTTTGCCTTCCACATTAATCAAAATATCTTCCGATGAAATTTTAATTGTGGATTGATCATCCAACATTAATTCCTGATTTTTATTCTTTGATACAATCTCTTTAAAGTCGTTAGTAGAAAGTTTTGCTAATGCCTTTCGAATAAGAGGAATTTTGCGACCATGTTTCTTTCCTAGAATGGGTAAGTTTGGTTTTACAGAATACTCTGCATATTCATCAAAAGACTTTATAGCCACTACATTTTTCACGTTTATTTCTTCTTGGATAAGAGAAAATGCGTCTTTATCTAATTTCAGATCTTCCGGCACATATACATACGCATTGGCAAATGGAATACGTACTTTCACTTTGGATAATTTTCTTGCTCGCAGCCCAGACGTAACCAAAGCTCTTGTAACATCCATTCTTGATTCTAGTTCGGTATCGATAAACGTTTCTTCACAAGGATAGGAATACAAATGAACGCTTTCTTTGTTTAACATGGAACAATCAGAGGAAATAACCTGATAAATATATTCAGCAAGAAATGGAGTAAAAGGAGCAATTATTTTGCTAAGTTGTAGCAAAACAGTAAACAGAGAATTGTAGGCTGAATTTTTGTCCTGATCACTTCCGCTTTTCCAAAATCTTCTTCTTGATCTTCGAATATACCAATTTGTTAATTCGTCCACAAAAACCGTAATCAACCTTGCTGCTTCCGTAATTTCATACGCATTTAGTTTGTTAGTTACTTCTTTAGTAAGAGAAGACACTTTCGATAAAATCCATCGATCGATGTCGGCAGTAATTGTGTCCTTATCTAAAGAAAGGGTAGAAGGTTTCCATTCATCAATATTTGCATACGTTACGAAGAAAGAGGCCACATTCAGAATAGGTATAATGTAATTCTTTAGAGAGTCTTTCAATTGATCTTTGGAAAAACGTCTTGGAACATAAGGGGTTGAGGCCGTATACATAGACCATCGAATGGCGTCTGCTCCAAAGTGATCAATTACCTCTTCCACATTCACTACGTTCCCTCTGGATTTTGACATCTTCTCGCCCTTGTTATCTAGCACAAGCTCAAATGTCAAAACATTCTTATAGGGGTTTTGATCAAACAAAATGGTACTTAAGGTTAGCATAGTATAGAACCAGCCACGGGTTTGGTCGATCCCTTCAGAGATAAAATCTGCTGGGAATAATGTGTTAAAATCATCTTTGTGTTCAAACGGATAATGCTGCTGTGCATAAGGCATAGAACCAGAATCTAACCAGCAATCAAGTACATCCTTTACTCTTTTCATTGGCTTCCCACAATTCGGACAGGGAATAGAAATGGCGTCCACATACGGTCTGTGCAGTTCAATGTCTGTATCCGCCGAAAGGTTCGCCTTATCTTTTAGTTCTTGAATGCTGCCAATGGATTCGATATGTTCACATTCGGTACATTCCCATATATTTAACGGAGTGCCCCAGTAACGTTCACGACTTATGGCCCAATCTTTCGCTTCTCGTAACCATTCACCAAATCGACCTTTTTTAATGTGCTCTGGGAGCCAATTTATTTTCTCATTCTGTTCCTGTAATTCCTTCCGAAGAGAACTCACTTCTATAAACCAGCTCGATTTAGCCATATATACTAGTGGTGATTTGCAACGCCAACAGAACGGGTAGGTATGTTTAATTAGAGTAGACTTATATAGAATTTCTCGATTCTTCAAGTCAGCAATTATCTTTTTATCTGCATCTTTAATCCACATTCCTGCCCATGGAGTTACCTTGTCCTTCATTGTTCCGTCAATATTCACTGAAAGAACTAAGGGTAAGTTATTTTCTTTGCCTACCTCCATATCTTCGGTACCAAACGCAGGTGCAATATGAACAATGCCTGTTCCATCTTCCATACTTACATAATCAGCTGCAATAACCACATGCCCTTTCCCCTCCATTTCATCATCATAGAAATGGTAAGGAGCATCGTATTTTTGCCCTACTAGTGTAGAACCCGGGAACTGGTCAAGCACTTCGTATTCGTCTTTATCAAAAACAGCTTCTAATCGATCTTTTGCTACAATATAGCAACCTTTTTCTGTTTTAACTTTCACATACTCTGCTTCTTTTTTTACAGCAGCGCCCACGTTGGCAGTTAATGTCCAGGGAGTTGTAGTCCACACAAGTAAAGAAACAGATGGATCTTCAAGCAAAGGAAAAGAAATAAAAATGGATGGATCTTGTACCTCTTTATATCCCTGTGCAACTTCATGTGAGCTAAGTGTAGTCTGACAACGAGGACAATGGGGTACAGATTTATAACCCTTGTACAGAAGATTCTTTTCGAATATTTGTTTTAATCCCCACCAAATTGATTCAATATATGAATTCGAACAAGTAATATAAGGATGTTCCATGTCAATCCAATACCCAATACGCTTTGTTGCATAGTCTTCCCAGAGTCCCTTATAGGTAAATATACTTTCTTTACACTTCTCAATAAATTTCTCAATTCCGTATTCTTCGATTTCGTGTTTTCCATTGATTTTCAATCGCTTTTCGACTTCCAGCTCTACTGGCAAACCATGTGTATCCCATCCTGCTTTACGGGGAACATAGTATCCCTGCATAGTCTTGTAGCGACAAACCAGATCTTTATAAGCTCTGGCTAAAATATGGTGTATCCCAGGTTTTCCATTCGCAGTTGGAGGACCTTCAAAGAATACAAAATGCTCATTTTCTACATTTTGATCCAGAGACTGCTGAAAGATATTCTTATCTTCCCATAGCTCTAATATCCCCTTTTCAATGTCTGTCCATTTTTTTGTTAATTCAACTGTTTTAAACATTCGTTCCTCCTAGGATGATACTGTACCAATGTACTCCCAGATCATGTCATCAAGGTTTCCTTCAAGGATTCCTGTAACATCTGAAGTTTCATAATTTGTTCTTGTGTCTTTTACTAATGAATAGGGATGCATTACGTAAGAACGTACCTGATTTCCCCATTCAGCGGATATACCCTTCAATCGAAGATCGTTTACTTTTTCAAGCCGATGCTCTTCTACTTTTGCAACTAGCTTCGAAGTAAGAATTTGCATTGCATTCGCTCGATTCTGTGTTTGTGAACGTTCCGACTGACACGATGCTGTTATACCTGTAGGAATATGAACAATTCGAACGGCAGTATCGTTTTTTTGCACATTCTGTCCACCATGACCAGAAGCATTAAAGGTGTCAATGCGAAGATCGCTTTCATCAATTGTTACCTCAACTTCAGAAAGGATTGGAATGACTTCTACCATTGTAAATGACGTATGTCTTCTATGGTTCGCATCAAATGGAGAAATTCGAACAAGTCGATGTACTCCTTTTTCACTTTTCAAGAAACCATAGGCATAATCGCCACTAATTTTTATTGTAGCACTTTTTACCCCAGCCTCAGAACCATACGAGATCGACAAAACGGTACATTTGAAATTCTTTTTTTGGAAATAAGCCATATACATGTGGAATAGAATTTCTGTCCAGTCCATTGCGTCCACTCCACCCGCACCACTCGACAAAGATAAATAACAATCATGTGAATCATATTTGCCATTTAAAAAAGAACGGATTTCAAGATCCCTCATTTTTTTATTAATCGAGGAAGTAATCTTGGCTAACTCATCCTGAAACGAAATTTCTTCTGGCTCCATTTCAATTAATTCAAGGTTTGTGTTCATTTCAGCAATAAGATGTTCTAACTCACCCACAGAACCCTTCAACCGTTTCAATTGCTCAAGCTTCTTTAACACTTGAGTATTTTCATCCGAAGTATTGGTCCAGAACTCCTGCTGGTTTACTTTATTCTGTAATTCTTCTAAGGTAGCAAATGTTCCATTTGCGTCAAAGAAACTCCTTTGCTTTTTTAATACGCTCTAAAAAAGCTCTGTATCTCTCTTTTTCAGATTGAAGGTCAACCATTAGTTGTTCCTCCGACCACAACACTTTTTGTATTTCAGTCCACTCCCACAAGGACAGGGGTCGTTTCTACCAACTTTTTTTGATCGAGCTGGTTTTGGGGCATCTTTTTTCTTTTTATTCGGTAATTCTCTAGTTTCCTTGTACTGTTTCTTTTGAGAAGGATTTCGATTCACAATTACGGGTCTGGCTTGTACCTGAATTCGGAAAATTAGTTTAATTACTTCTTCTTTAATTGAATTCAACATTTTCTCAAAGATTTGGAATCCTTCGATCTGGTAGCGAACCAGCGGATCTTCCTGTCCGTAACCACGCAATCCAATTCCCTCTTTGAGCTGATCCATACTATATAAATGATCTTTCCATTTTGAATCCACTATATAAAGAAGGATTTGCCGTTCCAGGCTACGCATATTGTCAGAACCAACCTGCTCTTCTTTCTTGGCATATAAATCTTTTATTAGGTCAATTGTATAGCCAGGAATATCTTTTACTGTTTCCAGATCGGGTATTTCAGGTTTTGCAGTCGTCAATTCGTAAATCCCTTTTACATACTCTTCAGTATTGGTTTGCAGTCGGTTTTCTTTCGGTATAGCTCTATTGGCAATATCGGTGGCAAGCTCTTCCACCATATTTTGGATATGTGTTTCCACTTCATCGGCTTCCAACACACGTTTTCTTTCGTTATAAATAATATCTCTTTGCTTACTGAGAACATCATCGTATTGAAGAAGATTTTTTCGGATATCGTAGTTGTAAGATTCAACTTTTTTCTGTGCATTTTCAATTGCTCGAGTTAAAAGTTTACTTTCCAACGGCATATCTTCTTCCAACTTCAACGTATTGAAAATGGTTGTGATTCTTTCTCCTCCGAAAATTCGAAGCAATTCATCTTCTAACGATAAGAAGAATCGAGTAGAACCTGGGTCTCCTTGTCGTCCAGAACGTCCTCGTAACTGGTTGTCAATACGTCTGGATTCATGTCTCTCTGTACCAATAACATGTAGTCCACCCAATTCTTTTACACCATTCCCCAGTACAATATCAACACCTCTACCCGCCATGTTGGTGGCAATCGTAACCGCATTTCGTTCACCAGCAAGTTTAATGATCTCTGCTTCTCTTTCGTGATGCTTTGCATTTAAAACTTGGTGGGGAACTCCTTTTTTCTTTAACATCTGGGAAACTTTTTCTGATTTTTCAATCGATCGTGTACCCACTAGTACAGGTTGTCCTGCTTTGTAACATTGCCCAATTTCCTCTGCAATTTTCTTATACTTCATGCTTTCTGTTTTATAAACTACATCGGGATGATCGAGACGAGCTACAGGTTTGTTAGTAGGAACTACAATGACGTCTAGTCCATATATTTCACGAAATTCGTTCTCTTCTGTTTTGGCAGTACCTGTCATTCCAGATAACTTATCATACATTCTAAAGAAATTCTGGAAAGTAATAGTGGCCAACGTTTGGTTTTCACTTCGTACTTTAATGCCTTCTTTTGCTTCAATCGCCTGGTGAAGACCATCACTATAACGACGCCCAGGAAGTAATCGTCCTGTAAACTCGTCAACAATGATCACTTCGTTGTCTTTAACAATATAGTCAACTTCACTTTTAAAGCAGTTTTTTGCACGCAAGGCCTGATTTAAATGTCGAAGCGTATCAATTTGTGAATCGGCATACAAGTTTTCAATTGACAAAGAAGATTGCAGTTTGATAATTCCTTTATCAGTAATAGTAACTGATTTTGTTTTTTCATCCACTTCAAAATCTTCATCAATCTGCAGGTTTCGAATTGCATTTGCTGCTCGATAATACATATCTGTTGAACGATCAGAAGGACCCGAAATGATTAATGGAGTTCGAGCTTCATCTACTAATACTGAGTCAACTTCGTCAACGATTGCATAATGCAGATTGCCCTGAATTCTGTTTTTAATATCTCGAACCATATTGTCTCGTAGATAGTCAAAACCAAATTCACTATTTGTACCATAAGTGATATCGGCTTGATAGGCTTCAATTTTTTCTTTGGGTTCCTGGTCAGCTTTAATATAGCCAACATTTAAACCAAGAAAACGATATATTTCCCCCATCCAGGCGGCGTCACGTTTAACCAAATATGAATTAACGGTTACAATATGACACCCTTGTCCTGCGAGAGCTTCGAGGTAAGCAGGCAAAGTTGAAACCAGTGTTTTTCCTTCACCCGTTCTCATTTCAGCTATTTTCCCCTCGAACAAAGCAATTCCACCAAGAAGCTGAACGTCGAAGTGTTTCATGTGCAGAGTTCTATATGCTGCTTCTCGCACCAAAGCAAATGCCTCTGGGAGTAATTTTTCTAAAGGCTCTCCTTTCGAATGCCTTTCTTTAAATTCATTTGTCTTCGCTACCATTTGTTCATCTGATAACGATTCTATCTGAGGCTCCAGTTGCCCAATGCGTCGAACCATGGATCCGTATTTTCGTTTAAATCTTTCAGTTGTATCAAATAATTTCATCATAACAACACATTATATCATGAATTGTGTAGTTATTGAATATGCATATAATGAATTTATGATTAAACGTCTCTTCTATTTTTTAATGGATGGTTTTGGATGCGGAGAAACAGAGGATGCTTCTCAGTATGGCGATGCTGGGGCTAATACTTCCCGGCATATTTTAGAAAATGCCCCATTTTTAACAGATTCTTATCTTTATGAATTAGGTCTTTTCCATTGTCTTGAGAATAAGAGCTATTGCTTCCCACAAAATCCCAACAAGGATACGTTCTCTTGCACACAGGAAATGTTTCACACCCTGCTATGTGAGTTTAAAACATTCCCAAATGGCTTTCCACAAAGTGTTGTTGAAACACTTGAAACAATTACAGATTGTAAGTTCCTTGGAAACAAAGCAGCTTCAGGAACTGAAATTATTCAGGAACTAGGAGAAGAAGCAAGGATAACTGGAAATCCAATCCTTTACACTTCTGCCGATTCTGTAATGCAGATTGCTTCTCATGTTGAAAGTTTTAGTTTAAGTAGTCTGTATTACTTATGCGAAATTGCTCGCAACACTTTTTGCCATTCTCTTCCTATTGGTAGAGTTATCGCACGTCCATTTCTTGGGAACACGTTGCAGGGATTTTATAGAACCTCCGATCGAAAAGATTTTGTGTATCCAACAGAAAAAAATTCCATTTTACATACTTTGTCATCCCAATCGATTAGAATTTACGGTAATAGAATATTTCAAGACATCTTTCTTCACAACAGCATTATTCCTATTCCAGGAACAAATAATCAAATGCTTTACGACTTCTTCATACAAACAATACAATCAACTCCGAATGAGCCTTCTCTTTATTTAATTAATCTGGAAGATTTTGATATGCTCTTTGGACATAGACGGGATGTAAATGGCTATGCAGAAGAAATTTCTCGATTCAGCAATGTTCTATATAAAACTTCAACGTTCCTTCAATCATCCGATCGTATAATTATCAGTGCAGATCATGGAAATGATCCAACTTTCAAAAACCATACAGATCACACAAGAGAATACACACCATTTCTTACGATAACAGCTACCGGATCAAACACCATTTCTAATCCGAAGCCTTTATCTTTTATCGGACAATCGATTTTGGATTATTTTGAGAATAACAATGAATGAATTTGAATTTATCCAACAAGTTAACCTTTTAATTCATTCTTACCAGAATCAACTTGCATCCTTCGCAGGTCTCTCTCCTTCCTTTTTTAACATACTAAAAAAAGGAAAACGATACAGGTCTAAATTCTTGTTTCACAACCCTAATCTTCACTCCAATGAGATTAAAATCCGTTTCGCAGCTTATATTGAACTGGTACATGCTGCTTCCCTGGTTCACGATGATATCATTGATCAAAGTCATAAAAGAAGAGGATTGCCTACTTTAAATTCTTTGTTCCCAATTTCCATTCCGGTTAGTTGCGGTTTTTATCTGTTTTCAAAGATTATTCTTTCTCTTTTACAAGAATCAAAAGGTTTTTACCAACCTTTTTGTTCTACACTACGGAAAATGTCCCTGGGTCAGATTTATGAAATTAATAACCAGTGTTACACGTTACTTTCTTATCTGCGAATAATTTCGTACAAAACTGCTTCTTTGTTTTCACTGGCAAGTGGCTTAACTGAAGATGGTTTCTCAAAAAAGGAAAGTACGATTGGGTACTACTTCGGACTAGCCTTCCAAATAACAGACGATTTACTCGATTATGCTGGAAACGCAGAGAAAATTGATAAACCAGTTCATTTAGATGAACTAGCAGGAGTAATTACTCTCCCTTTAATGCTGGAGAAAAGAAAATTACCCAAAAAAGAAGTAATCGATACATGCAAGGCAACAATCGGATACTATATCAAACAGTTAAATAAGAATGAACAATCTCAGTATTATCAGACCGATATTACTACCCTAAAGAACTACTACTCTTCTGTCTTTTTATAAGATTTGTAATGTTGGTAGTAATACCCTTTCTTTTCTTTTAATGGATTATAGTAAAAGATATTTCCAAGAATCCTTTTATCTGTAATTCTCTTAAGATCATTCTCTGATTTTATGGTGTCATCGAGATATTCAAACAAAAACGCTAATAAAACACCAACAAATAAACCTAACACTAGGCATATTGCCATTATTAACATGAAATTTTTATTAGTAGGAGTTTCCGACTTTGTTCCTTCTTGATATACCTTTACAGTAGGGGCAAACTGCTTCTCCTGCAGTTCTATCTTCAGGAGTTGATCCATCAGAACAGCACGAATAGAATATTGATATTCTATGTCATCTTGAAGACTTCTTTTCTCAAGTTGTGTAATACCTTCGTTATCCTGTTGCTCTGTTAAGGAGGATATTCGATGATTTATCTGATCGATTTGATCCTGCAGTTTCTTATTACTCTCTGCAAGTCGAGATTCATACATCTCATTTACTTTTTTAATAAAGATATCGTTAATAGTATTAACAATCTTCTGAGCATACCCAGCATCGACGTAATCATAACTTACTTTTAAAAGCATGGTATCAGGTACAACGGAAACAGTTAAACGTTTTCTCAAATCTTCAACAGTGAAGGTAGGATAATTTATTCTATTGGATGCTTCTTTTAAAACTGGTTCACCTCTAAGCATTTCAGCATAAGTAAGTGCCCATTTCTCACTTGCAGAATAGTTTCCCATTGGATCAAAAGAAGTGCCTGATGAAGAACTAGGAACTTGTACTAAAAGTGTAGCAGTAGAACGATATAAAGGAACAATTCTATCGTAATACAAGTATCCTGCTACAACTGCTGTTATTGTGCAAAGAACAATAATTAACCACCTGCGTACCAATATGTTCCAAATATCTTCAAACGATATTTCGTCCATCGAACTTAATTCTTGTTGACTTATATTTTCATCCATTATTATCACCTATGTGTTATTGACTGATATTAACAGAAATACCTGGGAATTGCAATTCAATAGTCATCCACTTCCCTGAAGCAGTTATATTGTTTTGCCCCATTTGTAATGGGACAGAGACGCTGAAACTTCCGTTTTGTAACGTTGCACTTCCCGACGTACCATTAGAAGTATTATAGATAGTGCCCATAATATCGCCCGGTAAATCTAATTTTACAGACCCACTTAATGTCATATACATCGAATAGGGATCCACCCCAATCGATAATGACTGTAGGGTAGCATTCGTTGCAAAGGCTGGAGAAGTGATCGATACAGTTCTTGAATTGGTAGCTGATAAAACTTTAACAGTAAAGCTTGTACCTGTTCCTGTAGAAAATGAATTTCCCATGGTAGAATCACCAATTTGAAACACAGCATTCCTTGCTTTACCGGATACCCCTAAAGCACCACTGGCAGAAGATAGACTTGCAAATATCTGGGCCCATGGTTTCTTTACAGTCTTTTTGTATTCGGTACCATTATTTTCATTTTGATCTTCTATTTCATTTGGTTTTTTTTCTTTTTGTGGCTCTTTATACTGATACTTTTCAACTTGAGGTAGTAATTCTTTATAGGAATACTGAACATCAGATTCATTCTGATATGTATCCCATGGAAACATTCTGTAATACATTCCCTGCTTGAATTGAATATAGTTAGGAACTTCAGGGGTTCTATTGTTGTTGTAATCATTTACAAAATAAACACCGACAACAATTAGTACTAAGAGAGGGATGATCCATAAAAGATTTTTTTTTGATTTTTTTTCAATATTTCTCATTAATAGAAAAGGAGGAGAGATGGTATATCTCTCCTCCTTGATTCAT
>CAYRBR010000020.1:0-15590 GCA_964422555.1 uncultured Caldisericota bacterium
TCCGTGAAGGTGGTCGAACAGTAGGTGCTGGAGTTGTTACCAAGATCATCGAATAGGAAAGGGTCTTTTAATGGAAAGTCAAAAAATGCGAATTAGACTGCGATCTTATGATCACAGAATATTAGATCAATCAGTAAAACGGATTTTAGAAACAGCATTAAGTTGTGGAGCTCAAGTGAAGGGTCCTATACCCCTTCCCACTAGACGTCATGTTTATACAGTCTTACGATCTCCTCATATTGATAAAGATTCTCGTGAGCAATTTGAATTACGAATTCACAATCGCTTAATTGATATTTGCAATCCTTCTTCGGAAGTTACACGTGCTTTAATGAATATCGATTTACCCGCGGGTGTGGATATTGAGATCAAGCTGTAAGTAGTTTCAACTGGAAGGAGTATGACATGAGTCTTCGATTAATGGGTATTAAAATTGGTATGACCCATATATGGAAAAAAGATAAGTTTATTCCAGTTACTGTTATACAGGTACCAGAAACTGTAGTAATTGAAAAGAAAACGAAAGAACAACATGGATATGATGCAACCAAAGTTGCTTCTATCAAAGTTGATAAAAATAGAGTGAATAAACCAACCTTGGGTCAGTTAAAAAATGTTGATAGCGGTTATAAAGTTATGTACGAAATGCGAGATACAGAAATCAAAGAAGATCAGCAAGTAAATGTAGATTTGTTTGCTGAAGGCGAAAAAGTTATGGTATCTGGTATTTCTAAAGGCTTTGGGTTTAGTGGAGCTATGAGAAGACATGGTTTCCACGGACAGCCAAATTCTCACGGTGCTATGTCTCATAGAAGAACAGGTTCCATTGGTAACCGATCCACTCCAGGAAAAGTTATCAAAGGCAGAAAAATGCCTGGTCACTTAGGAAACAAACGAGTTACCGAAATGGGAAAAGAAGTTGTACAGATCGTACCTGATAAAAACTTACTTTTGATTAAAGGTGGAGTTCCCGGTGCAAAAGGATCCCAAGTCTTTATAAACAAGTGGGAGCGTAAATAATGAATACAGTATCAGTATATAATGCAAATACAAAAACATTATCTGAAACAGAATTGGACATTAAAGGACTTCCCGAAAACGTCAACGAAGATTTAGTTCTTCGTGTAGTTATCCAAACTAGAAATAATGCTAGAATTGGTTCCGCTTGTGCCAAAACTCGTGGAGAGGTTCGATTCAGTACCAGAAAACCTTGGAGACAAAAAGGAACTGGTAATGCTCGTGCAGGTACACGACGATCTCCTATTTGGGTTCATGGTGGAGTTGCTTTTCCACCCAGACCGCGTAGTTTTGCTACAAAATTACCAAAAAAGCAAAAACGAGTTGCTTTCGTTAATGCTGTGAGATTAATTTTAAATGAAAGCAAAGTGGTTTTAGTTTCAAATCTTATCGACGAGAAAGGGAAAACCAATCCAATTGTGAAAATGCTAAATCATGAAACATTCGCTAACGGAAGAAATTTGGTTATTTTTGATCCCGAAGCAAATGGTAAATTGGATTTAAGCCTTCGAAACGTCCCTTCTTATATTCCTGTTGAATGGAAAGATGTTTGTACCTACGATTTAATTAATTGTCGTTGTGTACTCATCACTGAAGAAGCTGTCCAAGGCTTAGAAAAGAGGGTAGCATATGCCAAAAAATAGAGACATCCTCCGTAGGCCGTTAGTCAGTGAAAAGTCTATGGAACAGCAAGAATCTGGAATTTACACATTTATTGTAGATCGTATTGCTAACAAAATCGAAATCGGAAATGCAGTAGAACAAATGTTTGATGTGAAAGTAGCAAGAGTACGAACAACAAAAGTATATCCAAAACCGAAACGTACAAGAAGTGGTTTTACTCATACCTCTGCTCTGAAAAAAGCTGAAGTTCAGTTAAAAGAGGGATATGTCATTGAAACCCTTAAGGTACAGTAGAGAGGAAATACAATGGCTTTAAAAAAATACAAACCAACATCTCCAGGAACACGTGGTCGTGTTTCTGTTATTCGAGCTACTTCTACTGGTAATAAGAATACACCCCACAAAGCTTTAACAAAAGCTTTCAACAAATCGGGTGGAAGAAATAACCAGGGTAAGATAACAATGCGTTATATTGGTGGCGGAACCAAAATCAAATATCGTAAGATTGATTTTAAACGTAACAAATACGAAATTCCTGCCAAAGTAGCCACTGTCGAATACGATCCAAACAGAAGTGCCTTAATTTCTTTACTTCATTACATTGATGGAGAAAAAAGATACATTATCACTCCCGACGGATTAAAAGTGGGCGATACAGTCCTTTCTTCAGAAGCTGCAGATATCCATCCTGGAAACAGTCTTCTACTAAAAAACATTCCCACCGGTACACTGGTTCATAATATTGAACTTCGTGCTGGTTGTGGTGGCGTTATGGCTAGAAGTGCTGGTTCCTATGCACAGTTGTTAGCAAAGGATGAGAAGTATGCTCATCTTCGTTTACCTTCTTCAGAAATGCGTTATGTACCATTAGCTTGTCGTGCTACTGTAGGACAAGTAAGCAATGCAGAACACAAAGATACAGTTCTCGCAAAAGCTGGAAGAACAAGAATTATGGGTCACAGACCACGTGTCCGTGGATCTGTTATGAACCCAGTCGATCACCCACATGGTGGTGGTGAAGGAAAAGCTCCAATCGGGCATCCAGGTCCATTAACACCTTGGGGTAAACCAGCTTTAGGGTACAAAACTCGTAACAAGAAGAAAAAATCTAGTCGTTTAATTCTGAAAAAGAGAAAATAGTAAAGGAGCTTAAGATTGAAGAAAAACAAAACTCAACGAAATCGAGCTGCAGGATATACCGATCCAAAGCTTCTCACTAAAGTGGAAGCTATGAAGCTTACGGGAGAAAAGCGTATTATTAAAACTTGGAGCAGACGTTCCACGATAACACCTGAAATGGTTAGCTTTACCTTTGCTATACACAATGGAAAAGCACACGTACCTGTCTATGTCAATGAGGCAATGGTTGGACACAAACTCGGTGAGTTTGCTGCCACCCGAACTTACAGACCTCATAAGGGCATAGGTAAAGGTATTGTAGGAAAGTAGGATACACATGGAAGCATATGCAAAATTAAGATATACCCGACTTTCTCCTTTTAAGGCCCGTAAAGTAGCTGCTTTGATTCGTAATAAAGATCTAGAAATGGCTCAAGGTATTCTTAGTTCTTTACCTCATAAAGCTGCTCGAATTCTAAGCGGTACTTTAAAATCTGCTGTAGCAAATGCAAAAGAAAATTATTTAATGAACGAAGATCAATTGGTTGTAAGTCGTGTGTTGGTTGATGCAGCCAAACCAATGCGACGATATAAACCTCGAGCCATGGGAAGAGCTGATGTAATGTATCATCGTACTTCACATATCACGATCTACGTTCGCGAAAAGGAGATATAAGTTATGGGTCGCAAAGTACATCCTTTTGGTTATAGAGTCGGAGTAATCTATGACTGGCGAACGCATTGGTTTGCTAAACCTGGCAATTACAACCAATTTTTGGTGGAAGATATCCGAATTCGAAAAGAAATTGACAAACTTGGAAAAGAAGTTTGTATCTCAAAAGTTATTATTAACAGAAGAGGTAAAGAATTACGAGTTCAGATTCATACATCAAGACCCGGTGTTTTAATTGGTAAAAGAGGTGCCAATATCGAGCGATTGAAAAAACGTTTCGATAAAATCGTAGAGAAATCTCAATTGAAAATCGAAGTCATCGAAGTGAACAAACCTGATTTTAGTGCCAAACTTGTTGGTGAAAATGTAGCGATGCAAATTGAACGAAGAGTTGCATTCAAACGAGCCATGAAACAAGCAATGTTCAGAACAATGAAAGCCGGAGCCAAAGGAATCAAAGTGATGGTTTCTGGTCGATTAAATGGTGCTGATATTGCCAGAACCGAATGGTTCCGTGAAGGAAGAATCCCTCTTCATACAATCAGAGCAAAGATCGATTACCATGAAACAGTGGCAAATACTAAATTTGGTTGTGTAGGCGTAAAAGTATGGATTTATCAGGGAGATCAACCTACCGATCCTACGAATCTACCAACTTTGTTTGCGGAATACGGAGGATAAAGAATGCTTTTACCTGAAAGAGTAAAATATAGAATGCAACATAGAGGACGCATGCGTGGAAAATCCTATCGCGGATCCACAGTCTCTTTTGGTGATTTTGGTATTATGGCTCTTGAACCACACCGTGTTACAGCTCGCCAAATAGAAGCATGTCGTTTGATTATTACGCAAAATGTATCGAAGACAGGTCGATTCTGGATTCGAATATTCCCACATAAACCGGTTACAAAAAAACCTGCCGAAGTCCGTATGGGTGGAGGAAAAGGTGATGTAGATCGCTGGGAAGCAGTCGTAAAACCAGGAAGAGTCATGTTTGAATTTGTAGGAATTGATACCCCTCATGCTAGAAGAGTAACAAAACTAGTAAGTGCCAAACTCCCCATGCGAGTTAAACTGGTACTTCGAGAAGAACAGGAGGCTTTTTAATGAAACTATGGCAGATTAAAGAGCTATCCACTGAAGAAATGGAAAAGCGTATAGTAGATTTAAAGAAAGATCTTTTTGAACTTCGGTTTAAAATGATGATGCAACAAGTAGATGAACCTCTCAAGATTCGTAATATTCGTAGTGATATTCGACGAATGGAGACAATCATACGTGAGAGGAGGAATTAATGAGTAATGAAAACAGAAAAACCATAACAGCAGTAGTGATTAGTGATAAGAATAAAAACTTCAGAGTAGTAGAACAGAAAATCCGCGTACTTGGTCACAAGTTATACAGAAAACTTGTAAACAAAACTCGTAAATTTCATGTTTATGATGAAGAGAACAAATCGAAGGTAGGAGATGTTGTTACAATTCAAGAAAGTAGACCATACTCTGCCACCGTTCGATGGAAAATCGTTTCCATTCAATCAGCCGCGGATGGGATGGAAGGAGTCCAAAAATGATTGGAATTTATTCTAGATTAAAAGTAGCTGATAACAGTGGAGCTAAAATTGTATCTGTAATTCGAGTAGTTGGTGGATCCAAAAGAAGATACGGATTTGTTGGTGACAAAATTGTGGTTACTGTTAAACAGTCTATTCCAAATGGTCAAGTTAAAAAAGGAACCGTTGAAAAGGCTGTTATCGTTAGAACTGCTTTTCCTGTTCGTAGAAAAGATGGTTCGATTGTTCGTTTTGATGGCAATGCAGCTGTCATTATCGACGACGATGGTAATCCAAAAGGAACCCGTATCTTTGGCCCGGTCTGCCGAGAGTTACGTGAAAAAGGATATATGAAGATTATATCCTTAGCACCCGAGGTGATATAAATGAAACTTAAATTACGAAAAGGAGATAAGGTAGTTGTTCGCACCGGAAAAGACCGCAACGAACATGGTGTGATTCAACGCGTTATCGGAGCCAAAACTGATCATCCTCGCATCATTGTTGAAGGATTAAACATGTGTAGAAAACATGTGAAACCAAATCAGAATTTACCACAAGGTGGTATTTTGGAAAAAGAAAAACCCATCATGCCTTGTAAACTGATGTTGGTTTGTCCTGCTTGTGGACAACCTGCCAGAGTTGGAAGAAAAAACTTGGCTGACGGAAAACATGCTCGCTACTGTAAAAAATGTGGCGAGTTGATTGATAAACTTTAGGAGCGTTAACAGATGGCGAAAGCAAAAAAAGAACAAACACAGAAACAAGAAGTAAAACTAGAAACAAAGCGAGAAGGCTTTTCTGCTACATTGAGTGAACAGTATAAAACTGATATTACTCCTATGCTAAAGAAAAAATTCGAGTTTTCATCTGTTATGCAAGTACCTAAGCTTGAAAAGATTGTTGTAAATCGTGGCGTTGGTGAAGCGACTCAAGATACAAAAGCTCTCGAATCAACAATGGAAGAAATGCATATTGTAACCAGCCAGAAACCGGTTGTCAGAAAAGCAAAAAAATCGGTTGCAAACTTTAAATTAAGAGCTGGGCAACCAATTGGAGTTATGACAACATTACGTGGAAAAAGAATGTATGCTTTCTTAGAAAAACTTATTACGGATGCCTTACCCAGAATTAGAGACTTTAAGGGACTAAACCCAAACTCTTTTGATGGACGTGGCAACTATACATTTGGAATTCGAGAACAGTTAATCTTCTCTGAAATCGACTACAACCGAGTCGATAAAGTTCGAGGATTTAATGTCTCAATCATCACAAGCGCAGATACAGATGAGAAAGGAAAAGCCTTGTTAGAAGCATTTAGCTTTCCGTTTCGAAAGGACAAAAAATAATGGCAAAAACAGCTTTAATTAATAAAAGCAACAGAAAACCTAAATTTTCTACAAGAGCCTATAACCGATGTAAAATTTGTGGACGTCCACATGCTTATTATAGAGATTTTGGTTTATGTCGACTTTGTCTGAGAAAATATGCTAACGAAGGCAAAATTCCTGGTCTCAAAAAGGCAAGCTGGTAGGAGGGCACTATGTTAGCAGTTGATCAATTATCGGACTTTATTTGTAGAGTAAAAAATGCAAATACTACATTTGAATCGTACGTTGAAGTATATTCAAATAAGATGGTAAAAAGTATTGTACAAATCCTTAAAGACGAAGGGTTTATCAGTGACTATCATGTATTTGAAGAAGGTACACGACAAAAGATGAAAATCTTTTTGAAATATGCCTCAGAACGTGATCGTGTTATTACTGATATTGTTAGAGTTTCTAAATCAAGCAGAAGAATTTATTCTTCTTGTGATGATCTCAAAAAAGTAAAACGTGGGATGGGAATTTCAATCGTCTCAACGTCAAAAGGTATCATGACTGACAAAGAAGCTCGTAAATCCCGTATCGGTGGGGAAGTACTTTGTTATATTTGGTAGTAGAGAGGTAAAAGATGTCAAAAGTAGGAAAACAACCGATCCAAATACCAACTGGTGTAACGGTCGATATTGACCAAAATAATAGAATTGTGAAAGTAAAGGGCCCCAAGGGTGAATTGACACAATCTTTTGATCCAGTTGTTGATATAACGTTAGAAGATGGAGTGATGGAACTCACTCGAAAAAATGAACAGAAACGTTCAAAAATGATGCATGGATTAACACGAGCACTCATAGCCAATATGGTAGAAGGTGTAGTGAACGAGTTTACAAAACGTCTCGAATTAAACGGAGTAGGATACAGATGTAAACTTGAAGGGAGAAAATTAGTTTTGAACCTTGGTTTTTCCCATCCTATAGAAATTGTACCTCCTGAAACCGTGTACTTCGAATCCCCAGCTGAAACAATTATTGAAGTCAAAGGTGTTGACAAGCATCTCGTTGGACAAGTAGCAGCTAA
This sequence comes from uncultured Caldisericota bacterium, assembly GCA_964422555.1. Taxonomy (GTDB): domain Bacteria; phylum Caldisericota; class Caldisericia; order UBA6126; family UBA6126; genus JAGLCW01. The sequence continues at coordinate 7,388 of CAYRBR010000020.1, forward strand.
TATTCGTAAACTTCGTAATCCGGATCCCTATAAGAACAAAGGGGTTAAGTATAGTGGTGAAGTGCTTATCAAAAAAGCTGGTAAAGCTCTTGGAAAGGGTGCTTAGTATGCTTAGAAAACAAGAATTACGACATATTAGACATAAAAGAATCCGAAAGCATTTATCGGGAACTGAACAAAAACCACGTATTTCCTTTTATAAAAGTACTCAATTTCTGTATGCACAGCTAATTGATGATACAAAAGGGAACACCCTTCTTGCAGCTTCCACAAAAGATGGAACGGTAAAACCATTAATTACAGAAGGATCTTTGAAATGCAAAAATGCTGGAAAAACACTTGGTTCTTATTTCGGTAAAAAAATGATCGAAGCTGGAATCAAGACCTGTGTTTTTGATAGAGGTGGTTATCTTTATCATGGTGTTGTTAAAGAATTCGCCGATGCAGTTCGACAGGAAGGAGTGAAATTCTAATGAATAAAGAACCAGTAGTCAGACAAGAAGAACTAGAAGAAGATGTAGATCAATTCGAAGAAGAAATCGTTCATATCAACCGTGTATCCAAAACTGTCAAAGGCGGAAAGCGAATGAAATTTCGTGTACTGATGGTAGTTGGAAACCGACAAGGTAAAGTGGGTATCGGAATTGGTAAATCTGACCAGATTCCTAATGGTATCCGCAAAGCCGTGAATGGTGCCAAAAGAGAAATGATCGAATTTCCTCTTCGCAAAGGAACCCTTCCTTGCGACGTAATCGGTAGACAAGGATCAGTTAAAGTATACTTATTCCCAGCTGTGCCAGGTACTGGTATTATTGCTGGTGGATCTGTAAGAAAGATTCTTGAAAAAGCAGGCGTAACGGATGTTGTTGCAAAAATCATTGGTTCACATAATGCTGTCAACACGGCAAGAGCTACTATTGATGCATTAGAACAACTGAAGGATCCTGTAGATGTTAGCAAACAACGTGGCATATCAATGAAACAGTTGTTTGGACTTTAGGATTATTCCGGAGGTTATGTTATGGATATGAATCAATTACCCGTCAGAAAAGGTTTCACAAAACCTGCCAAGAGATTAGGTAGAGGATCTAGCTCTGGAAAAGGTGTCCGTAGTGGTTATGGTAACAAAGGACAAAAAGCTCGATCCGGAAGAGGTAAATCTATCGGTTTTGAAGGCGGACAAACTCCTTTTTATAGACGAATACCAAAATTCAGAGGTTTTAACTCATTAACACCTTTTAAGTGTGTTGGAGTTACACTTCGAAATTTGAATCACTATTTTGAAGAGGGAGATACAATAACTCTTGCATCTCTCAAAGAGAAAAAACTAGTACATAAAAATGCACAGTCCTTTAAAGTATTATGTACTGGTACCATAGAGAAAAAATTAATTGTTAAAGGCAAAGCAACAAATTCTGCCAGAACCCTTATCGAGGAAAAAGGTGGGAAGGTAGAGGAGGACTAAATGTTGAAGAATTTTTTCGCTGCCTTGAAATTACCTGAAGTACAGAAACGAATTTTAGTTACAGTTGGCATTTTCATTCTGATTCGTTTGGGTTACTATGTTGTCATTCCTTACATAGATCGTGCTGTCATTTCTGGCATGGTAGATCAGGGAGGATTTTTAGCATTGCTAGATCTTTTCTCTGGTGGTGGCTATCAGAATTTCTCCATTTTTTCTTTAGGTGTACTCCCTTACATCAACTCATCCATTATTTTACAGCTTCTAGTTGTTGTAATTCCTCACTTAGAGTATCTATCTAAAGAAGGTGGAGAAGATGGTAGAAGACAAATCGCCAAGTATACTAATTACTTAGCACTAGTTTTAGCTGTTCTTCAAGCTTTTATGTTCACCAACTATGTATTCGTGGATGCATTAACAAATACATCGATCATGGCGAAAATTGTCATTATGATTACCCTGGTAGCAGGTTCGTTCTTGCTGATATGGATGGGTGAGTTTATTACCGAAAAAGGATTGGGGAACGGTGTATCCTTAATCATTTTTGTGGGTATTATTACTCGTATTCCTATGTCTTTCCGTGAAGCAAGTACCATGCTACAAGGTGGAACCTTATCCTGGGTTACACTAATTGTTGCACTTGTTGTTCTAGTGGCAACATTGGGTGGTATTATATATTGTTATCAATCCGAAAGAAGAATTGCTGTTCAGTATTCTCGAAGAATATCGGGAGGTGGGATGAGCAGTCAGGCAAGTTATATTCCAATAAAACTTGTTCAAACCGGTGTACTTCCCATTATCTTTGCTTCATCGGTGCTGACATTCCCAACTATTATTGCACAGTTTGTACAAGGAACCGCATTTGCTACATTTGTTGAAAACTATCTGTCAAAACAGACTTCTCTTTTCTTCAATGTAGGATTTTTCTTACTAATTGTCTTCTTTACTTATTTCTATACCACAATTACATATGATCCAGATCAGATGTCAGAAAATCTACAGAAATCTGGTGGATTTATTCCAGGAGTCAGACCAGGACAAGCTACTTCAGAGTTTATCCGATTTGTTCTTTCCAGAATTACACTTCCAGCCTCTGTATTTCTTGGTGCATTAGCAGTTGTACCAAATCTTTTACTGGCTTCTACCAATCTGTCCATATTCTATTTTGGTGGTACATCCATTCTTATTATTGTTGGTGTAGCGATTGAAACTTCCAACCAAATGGAAGCATTCTTGGCTATGAGACAATACAAAGGATTTTTGCGAGGATGATCGTGGTATTGATTGGCCCTCCTGGATCTGGTAAAAGTACACAAGGTCACTTAATTTCGAACGAATATCAATGGCCCTTTGTGGGAGTTGGAGATTTAGTGCGAGAAATGATTCACTCGAACAACGAGTATGAATCAAAAGTGAATAGTGGCAACTTGTTACCCGATCATGTAGTTTTTGATATTGTTAAAGAGGAACTTGACAAAATGGACCTTTCTAAGGGATTGGTTCTGGAAGGATATCCCAGAACCACCGGACAGGCAGTTTTGTTAGATGAGTATCTCAAACAAAACAGGCAGGTTTTATCTGTAGTTTTGTATTTAAACAATGTTCATGAAAATGCTATATCCGACAGGATTGCAGGTCGATACCAGTGTCCATCTTGTGGAAGTACATACTCTAAAGAAGAAGTCCCCACGGATTTTATTTGTTCGAAATGTGGATCAAAAGTTGTTCCCAGAGAAGATGATACTGCTTCATCTTTAGTTTGTAGGATGAAAGAGTATCAAAAAAAATCTTTGCCTGTTTGTGAGTACTACAGCGACACAAACAGATTGTGTGCTATCGATGCATCACATTCCATTCAGGAAGTATTTACTTCTGCCAAGGAATGTTTAAAGAATAGAAACGAGATGTAATGATATTGTTAAAAAGTAAAGACGAAATTACTCGAATGAAAAAAGCAGGTCACATTATTGCTTGTACGATGGAAAAATTGCGTATGGCAGTGAAACCTGGAATTTCTACTGCTGCTTTGGATTCGATTGCATATGATTACATTTTAAAGAATGATGCAAAACCTAACTTTCTCGGATTGTATAATTTTCCAGCCACGATTTGTTCTTCTATCAATGAAGAAGTAATTCATGGAATACCTGAAGAAAATAGAATTCTCTCTGAAGGGGATATGATCAAAATTGATATGGGTTGTATTTGGGGTGGCTTTCATTCTGATATGGCTCGTACGTTTCCTGTTGGAAAAATATCTAAATCCCGAAAGAGAATTATGGACGTAACGGAGAAATCTTTACAAATTGCTATCGAGGAAGCAAAACCCAACAATACTGTTGGTGATATTGGCTATGCGGTACAACAATATGTAGAGAAACAAGGCTACTCTATTGTACGTGAATATTGTGGTCATGGACTTGGTTTACAATTACATGAAGAACCGCAGGTTCCAAACTATGGACAACCTGGAAAAGGACCTACTCTTCGTGAAGGAATGACCTTAGCCTTAGAACCCATGGTAAACGAGGGAACTTGGCAAGTGAAAACCTTACCGAATGGTTGGACAGTGGTCACAAAAGATCAACGCGATTCAGCACACTTTGAAAACTCAATCTATATAGGTTCTAATGGACCTGAAATACTGACAAAAATACAAGGGGGATGCATTTGAGCACAAAAAAGAGCAACTCTGACATATTAGAAACTGAAGGAGTAATAGTTGAAAAACTCCCTAACTCCCAATTTCGTGTCAAACTGAAAAATGGACATGTAATCCTTGCACATATTGCAGGAAAAATGAGAATGCATTACATAAGACTTGTCGTTGGGGATCGAGTGAAACTCGAAATTAGTCGATACGACTTAACCAAGGGCAGAATTACATACAGAACTTAATTGGAGGATATGATGAAAGTTCAGGCTTCTGTAAAAAAACGATGTAAAGATTGTAAGATAGTTCGACGCAAAGGTCGATTATATGTTATTTGTAGAAACCCTAAACATAAACAGAGACAGGGTTAAGGAGGACTAGATGGCTAGAATTGCTGGTGTAGATTTACCAGATAACAAAAGAATAGACATTGCTTTAAGACGTTTATATGGCATTGGTCCTGTAAACGCAATTGATGTATGTAAATTAGCTAGTATTGATCTGAATGTTAAATTGAAAGACTTATCCCAGGATCAAATTATGCGATTACAAAGAATACTCCAAGATAATTTTAAAGTTGAGGGTGATCTGAAAAAAGAAGTTACACAGAATATCCGTACTTTAATGGACATTGGATGCTACCGTGGTACCCGACATAAAAGAGGTCTTCCCGTACGTGGACAAAGAACAAGAACAAATGCACGTTCTCGTAAAGGACCTGTAAAAACTGTCGGTAAAAAATAAAGAAAGGAAAGCATATGGCTGAAGAAATCAAAAAACAAGAAGAAACTGTAAATGAAGCTACTACTACTACACCTGCTGATAGCAAAATAGCAACTCCTGCTGCTGCCAAACCTTCCCGAAGAAAAGGGAAAAAGAGAGCACCTGTAGAAGGCAAAGCTTTCATAAAAGCAACATTTAACAATACGACTGTAAGTATTACGAACAATAACGGTGATGTGATTTGCTGGGGTACTGCTGGAACCGGTGGTTTCAAAGGTACAAGAAAAGGAACAGCATATGCAGCCCAAGTAGCTGCTGAAAATGCTGCCAAAAAAGCTATCTCGATGGGTATGCGTGCTGTACGAGTTTTTGTAAAAGGACCTGGACCTGGAAGAGAAACGTCAATTAGAGCTTTATCTGCAGCTGGTTTAGACGTTGTTTATATAGCGGATGTTACCCCAATCCCTCACAATGGATGCAGACCACGTAAACCAAGAAGAGGTTAGGAGATAGTTATGGCAAGATATACACAAGCTTCATGTAAAAAATGTAGACGATATGGAGAGAAACTTTTCCTGAAAGGGGATAAGTGTAATACTAAAAAATGTCCTTTTGAGACTCGACCTACAGTACCTGGAATGCACGGACAAACTGGTAGAAGAAAAAAAATTACCGATTACGGTATACATTTGCATGAAAAACAAAAAGCAAAGTTTTATTATGGAGTTATGGAAACCCAATTCAAAGGGTACTATAACGAAGCTGCCAGACAGCGTAAAATTCCTACCGGTGATCGTTTGATTCAGTTACTGGAATCACGTCTCGATAATGTAGTCTATCGTTTAGGTATTGCTACATCCCGAGCACATGCAAGACAAATTATTTTACACAGAAAAGTAAAAATTAATGGTCGTTTTTGTAATATTCCTTCCTATCGAATTAAACCTGGTGAAAAGATTACCTTTGTACCTTCTGTTAAAGATAATGTATTTGTAAAAGAAGCATTATCCAGAAATACTTCTGTAAGTGAATGGCTACAGTTTAATGCAGAAGCTATGGAAGCAGAAATATTAGCTTTACCCACAAAAGAACTCGTACAAGTACCTTTTAATGAGCAGTTTATTGTTGAATTTTACTCGAAATAATTGGATATTTTAAAGAGAGGTTTATCATGAGAACCACCCTGGAAGAATTGAATTTAAATGTAGTGAACGAGAATCCGATGAAAGGGGAGTACCTTATTGGTCCCCTTCATAAAGGATTTGGGATTACGATTGGCAACTCTCTCCGTCGGGTACTTCTTTCTTCCATTGAAGGTGCAGCCGTTGTTGCTGTTCATATTGAAGGGATATCTCATCAATTTACACCGATTTCAGGGGTTTTGGAAGATGGAATTCAAATTGTATCCAATATTAAGAAATTAGTATTGAAATCCCAATCCAATGAAAGAAAAGTATTGGAACTCACTAAAAAGGGGACAGGCCCTATTAAGGCTTCCGATTTAATTTGTCCGGAAGGCATTGAGGTTGTGAATCCCGATTTGGTTTTAATGAACATTGTAGATGAAGATTTTGTTTTACAAATGCAACTGTATGTCGAAACAGGAATTGAGTATCGATTAGCAGAAGACAATCGTGGACCTTCGTATCCTATTAACACATTCTTTATCGACTCTATGTTCTGCCCAGTACGGCACGTTGCCTTTTCGGTAAAACAAGTAATGGTAAAAGAATCGTTAGACTTTGAAAATGTTTCCATTGAAATTGAAACAAATGGTGCCGTTGATCCAAGAACCTCTCTTGATCATGCTTCTAAAATCTTAGTAGAGTATTTCCGTAACATTATGCGTGAGCAAATGGAAGATGAGATTGTGGAAACACAAATCGACGACGAAACGGAAGAAATTCTTACCAAACCTTTAGAAGAAATCATTCCATTATCTGTTCGAACCGGAAATGTTTTCAAGAAAGCCGGAATCTATTCTGTAAGCGATTTATTCGAACGATCTAAAAAAGAGTTGTTAGGTTTAAAGAATTTCGGTGCAAAATCTTTAAACAGTACTGTAGAAGAATTACTGAAAGTACCTGAGATTGAATCCCTTCAGAATAAAGAACGATTTCCACTATTAATCGATTTTACAGATGTTAAAAAATCGAAAGCCAAAGCGAAAAAAGCAAAAGAGAAAACAAAGAAAGAGAAAAAAGCTGTTGAAGAAGTGATCCAACCAACTGCTACAAAACAGGAAGAAGAAATTGTTCCCGTTACAAAAGCTACACCTCAATATGAAACCATGCCAGTGGATGAAGTGCTCAAGATTTCTATTGATGATATTGCAAAGCACATTGGTGTTTCACAAAAACAACTTACGAAGCTGAAAAAATATGCTATTGAATTAATTGATGATTTAACTGGTGTAACAAGAGAACAATTGTTAACTGGGGATCACAAAATTACCAAGAAAAATGTTGAGCGAATTGAAGAATTCCTTCGTCATTATGGTTTAACGTTGAAAGAAGACTAGAGGAGACATGTAATGAGGCATAGAAGAAAAAATAGAAGATTAAACTTCTATTCTGCACAAAGAAAAAGTGTTTTGCGCACTATGACTGTGTCATTAATAATGACTGAAACTGTTAATACAACCGATGCAAGAGCAAAAGAAGTACAGCGATATGCTGAATCTGTCATTAACTTATGCAAAGACGATTCGTTAAATAATCGACGTAAAGCTTTTAGCAAATTGCGAGACAAAGAAGCTGTGAAAAAAATGTTCGGACCTTTACACGACCGTTATCAAGAACGAAACGGCGGATATATCCGAATTTTTCACACGGGATTTAGAAGAGGAGATGCAGCCAAAATGTGTACGATTAAGTTGATTAACTAGAACACATTTACACTGCATGAAACTTTGAGATTTATACATTTTTCTAACGTTTCTTATCAATATCCCGAAGCCGAAGAGGAAGAATTCGCGCTTCGGGATATTTCCTTTTCTGTAAATTCAGGTGAATTCCTAGCTATTGTGGGAGCAAATAGTTCCGGAAAAACCACCATGGGTAGGTTATGTAATCGATTACTCGTCCCCACTAAAGGGGATGTTCAAATTGAAGGATTAACTGTGCTGGATGAAGATAACACATATCCCATTCGAAAGAAGATTGGGATGATATTTCAGAATCCAGACAACCAAATAGTTTCTACCACCGTGGAAGTTGAAAGCCAGGATGTCCCGGGTAATCTCGATCAGATACGAATCCAGCTCACCTGCATTCCACTCGGCAAACACCTCGTGCATTTGCCGGTTCGTCATGCCCAGCCCGTCCCGCATCATCTGGTAGGTCTCACAGATCATCTGCATGTCG
>CAYRBR010000020.1:15600-21595 GCA_964422555.1 uncultured Caldisericota bacterium
CTACCACCGTGGAAGAAGAAATTGCCTTTGGACTTGAAAACCTCCAAATCCCTACCGACGAAATCCAAAAAAGAGTAAACGAAATTCTTATTGAAATGGATATGGTAGAAATCCGAAAAAGACCCCCTCATCTTTTGTCGGGTGGGCAAAAGCAGCTCCTTTGTATTGCATCGGTGTTAGCAATGGAACCAAAGTGTATTATTTTTGATGAACCAACAGCATTGCTGGATCCATTAAGTCGATCATTGGTGTTGAAGCAAATTGAAAAGTTGCACAAAAAAGGTATGACCGTTTTATATGTCACGCATATCATGGAAGAAATTCTCTTAGCAGATCGGTTGATGATTATGAAAGAGGGGCAAATTGTATTTGAAGGAAATCCGGTGAATGCCTTCGATTTCGATTCCGAAACCTTGTATGATTACCACTTGTATCCCCCTCAACTGATTGCTATTATGAACATGCTGCATGCAAAAGGAATTACAATCCCATCTGGGATTGTCAATTCAAAACAGTTAGCTGAGTATTTATGTCAATACAAATAAAAAATTTAAATTTTACCTACGACAAGGGACTGGTTTACGAGAAGCAGGCTCTAGTCGATGTTTCAATGCTAATACCTGACACTGGTATTACAGGGATCATTGGTCACTCCGGTTCAGGTAAATCAACATTAATTCAACACTTCAATGCTTTGATTGCACCGCAGGAAGAAAACACTGTGCTGGTGGATGATCAAGATTTATTTACAGCAGAAGGTAGTTTAAGTTGGCTTCGAAAAAAAGTAGGGATGGTGTTCCAATATCCCGAAAATCAATTGTTTGAAGAAACTGTTCAAAAAGAACTTTCATTCGGGCCCAAGAATTGTGGTCTCTCCGAAGAAGAAATTGATCATCTTTCTCGACAATCTCTGGAATTGGTTGGACTTCAATACGAAGAATACTTCGAGCGATCTCCCTTTATGCTCAGTGGGGGGGAAAAACGAAAAGTAGCTATAGCCGATATACTTGCTATGAATCCGAAGTACCTTATTCTGGATGAACCAACCGCTGGATTGGATCCTGTTGCAAGGAAAGAACTGTTAGAGAATATTATTCGAATTCAGAAAAATCAGAACATGTCGGTTGTGATTGTATCGCATGACATGGAAGAGATTGCAGAAGTATCTGACTATGTGTATGTTATGAACAAGGGTCGAATTCAACTGCAAGGGAAAGCCCTCGATGTGTTTGTTCAAAAGGAACAATTGCACAATTTGCATTTAAGTGTACCTGAAACAATAGAGATTTTATCTTATTTACACCACCAAGACACTTCTGTCAACATAAGGCACACTGAAGTGCCGGATACCTGTGAAGAAATTATGCAATTTGTAAAACGGAGAGGGTCGAATGGAATTTAAAAAGAGCATTTCTATTGGGCAATATATTCCAACAGAATCGATTATTCACACATTAGACCCACGTTTTAAAATGATTTTCCTCATGGTATTTGTGGTGGCAATATTTTTAGTTCACAGTATTACAGGATACTTGTTATTTCTGCTTGTGATGTTGCTAGGGGTGTTTGCTTCCAGAATACCAATAGAGCACTTTTTACGAGCATTAAAACCCATTATCTTCTTGCTTGTTTTTACTACAGTTTTACAGCTGTTCTTCACCAAAACAGGAGAACCGTTGGTAGACTGGTGGATTTTCAAAATAACCACTGACGGAGTATACGAGAGTGTGTTTATATTTCTTCGACTAATACTTCTTGTTTTTGCTTCTTCTCTCCTAACACTAAGCACGAGTCCTATGGAATTAACATCGGCACTGGAATATATATTGCATCCTTTTAAGTATGTAGGATTACCTGTGGCAGAAATATCTATGATGATCACCATTGCCCTTCGATTTGTTCCCACCATTATGGAAGAAACGGATCGACTCATGAAGGCACAAACAGCAAGAGGGGTAGATTTCGAAAAGGGAAATCTTATGAAGCGAATTACGAATTTAATCCCCATTATTGTTCCTTTGTTTATTTCCGCCCTTCGAAGAGCAGATGATTTAGCAGTTGCAATGGAAGCACGATCATTCCAGGTAGGACACCCAAGAACTCATCTACATGTCTTACATTACAAACCCAGTGACTATGTGTTCATTGTATCGGTACTTCTTTATATTGCTGTCATTTCATATCTGTTCTAATGAACCTTTCACGTCGGTTGGCTACCGTCTCATATGATGGAGCCTTCTTTCACGGATTTGCAAAAAACAGAAATGTAAAAACCGTTCAAGGCGAATTAGAGAGAATTCTCTCTTCCTTATATCCACCATCTGAATCATTTCAGGGGATATCCTATTCTTCTCGAACCGATGCAGGTGTACACGGTTTAGCACAACCAATTTGTTTTGATATGCCCACCTACTTCACAAATCAGAAACTGGAAATGATACTATCCCACAAACTTCCATTTCCTTTATCGGTGCAAAATATCCAAACCGTTGATCCAGAATTTCATTTGCGTTCAGTAATCGAAAAAAAAGAATACTGGTATGCAATTAGCAATTCGTACCTTGGGGTTTTTTATGCAAGATATTTTTGGCGAATTGCCGATAAGATAGACGAATCGAAACTACAACAATGCTGTCAATTGATTACAGGAGAACACGACTTTGCCCCATTCGCAAAAGACGCTCAGAAATATGAATCCACTATTTGCAACATAGAGAAAGTTCGAGTTCGAAAGATATCCGATTGTTTTTCGAACGAAATATGCCCCGAAACATTTCCCATTCCAAAAGAAGCAAATTGTACAATCGTATCGTTTGTTGGAAATCGATTTTTATACAATCAAATACGTAGGCTGGTTGGGTGTTTGATCCACATAGTCGGGAATCCCGACATACTGATTCAAGACGTTTCCACGTACACAGAATTTGTTAATCGGTATACCAATGCGACAAAGTTAAAAGCTCCTGCCCACGGCTTGTATTTGAAAAAAGTGTGGTTGCAATCAGAGGAAGTAAATAGGGAAAAATCTAGAACTGAAAAAACGGGGCCATAAAAGGGAAGTAAGCACGACTAGTTATTACATAGTCAATCTCTTTATTCATTTTTTCAATCGTAAAGACTATTTTCTTTTTCAGCGATTTTTCTTCTTTTGTTAGTTCTTCATCTGGGATCGTTTGATAAAATTCTTCTATTTCCAGCAAAAGAGACTCGTATTCTAATGCTTGTCTGTCATCTTCAATATGATCCTCAGCTTTATCAACTAATAAGTCAAACTGGATAAGAGCATCTTCATAGAATGGTTTTTCTTCTACCATTTCGTCGAATTTTTCCATGTAAGTGATAAGAACTTGTGTCTGAGCTTCTACTTTATCTTGCTTTGCATTGTGATAGTTCAGCATAATGAGACCTGAAGCAATATAGAAGCAGAGTAAGAAAATGACAATCACAACCCAGTTTGTTTTCACTTTATTTGTTCCGTTTCAATGGGGTAAATATATTGCATACCGGGGAGTATTCGAGAAGCACCTTCGTAGGATCGGAATCGCATGTATATTTCTTCCAGTCCTGCATTTGTTTTGCTGTTCACAAATAGCACAAAGTGCAAAACACGCTGAAGGTGTTTAGAACTTTCCGATGAATACGTAATATTCTCTCGAAGTAAATCTACCTGGGATATGTATTGTTCCAGTTCTTCGTACGTTGTAACGGTAGGTGCTTCTGCAAGAAGGTCACGTACTTCAATCGTACGTTCATCTTCTTCTCCATATGCCTTTACATACACTTCTTCCAGCACTTCCAGGTTGCTTTGGAGTTGTATAAACCGTTTTTGCATATAGTCGGCATTATTTTGTATTTGAGCTTGTTGAACTGAAAAAGTAAGAACTCCAAAGATGATATACATAAGAACCACAAAAATAATGGTTCCAAATAAAAGATTCAGTAAGGGATTCGATTTTTTTTCGTTTGTATTCACTTGCTCAAGCCACCTTCTTACAGTGTTTACCGTATTCTATTACGTAATTACAGTATAGATTATTTTACCAAATTTTCTAACGGCATAGAGAACTTTTCAATGGAGTAAATATAGAATAGGCAACCATCATTTAGCAAACCAATGAGAAAAGTGTAAAGTGGAGTTAACAAAAGAAGTTTTAAAGTGTAAAGTAGAGTTAACAAAATTGATTTGACAACCTACCAATCTTAAGTACTATTTTCTTTTGTACACATATACGTATATGCGTATATGAGAATACTAACAAAGAAAGGTACAATATGATTACGTTGGTAGAGTTTTTTAAACTGTTATCAGACGAAACCCGGTTACGCATTGTAGTTCTTTTAGCACAAGAAGATTTGTATGTGTGTCAGATAGCTGGAGTGCTAAATCTATCGCAACCTAAAATATCCAAGCACCTTTCGAAGCTTAGAGATTTAAACTATGTAAAAGATGAAAGAATTGACAAGTACATTCGATATTCGCTTCAAGTTCAAGATGAAAATCTACAGCAACTTATTCATGGAATTGTTCAAAGAATACATCAGTATCCAGTTTTAAGTGAAGATCGAAAACAGTTGATCCACAAGGATGTATACTTAAATAACTGTAAGACAAAAAATCTATAAGTAATTTTAGTGGGGTGTGTTTTGGCTTATTTCTTATCTATGCTGTTATCTGGCTGGAATGCGTTAGTAGATTATTTAACTCTTAGCAGGATTATTATGCTAACCATTGCTTTCTTTTTGTCAGGGGCTATTTCGCAATTTATGTCCCAAGGGGCCGTTATGAAATACTTTGGTCCCAAAGCAAAAAAGAGCACATCGTACTTAATTGCTTCTGTGTCTGGATCTATCTTAGCTGTTTGCTCTTGTTCTGTTCTGCCTATGTTTGCCAGTATTCGAAAAAAAGGAGCTGGCATCGGACCAGCAGTTACTTTTCTTTTTGCTGGACCAGCAATTAATATTTTAGCCATTACTTTTACATTTGGCTTAATAGGAGTCGATATTGGTTTTGTTCGAGTAGTGGGAGCTGTTATAGTATCGCTGGCAATTGGTTTTATCATGTACCTGCTCTATAACAAGAGTGAAGAAGTAAATGCCAATGAAGGGATGTTCAACATAGAAGATGACCACACACGAAAACCATGGCAGAATGTTCTATTCTTCATAACCTTAATTGTCATTCTGGTTTCTGGAACAAAACATTTGATTATTACAGGTGTTGCCACTATTGGGTTAATGATCCAGTTAGTTTTGTATTTCCACAAAGAAGAACTTATCGAATGGTGTCAGGCTACATGGGAGTTAGCCAAGAAAATTATACCCTTATTTATATTGGGTGTATTCTTAGCTGGCATTATGGAAGCTCTTATTCCTCAAGAATTTATGGTTAAGTTTGTTGGAAATAATTCCTTCGAAGCCAATATTATGGCTTCTGTATTTGGAGCATTCATGTATTTTGCCACTCTTACAGAAGTTCCTATTGTAAACAGTTTTATGGCTTTAGGGATGCTAAAGGGGCCTGCCACAGCCTTGCTGTTAGCTGGACCTTCCCTTAGCTTGCCAAATATGATTGTTATCTCGAAAATTATGGGAGTGAAAAAAACACTCACCTATATTGGATTAGTCATCTTGCTTTCTGCCATTATTGGAATGGTAGCAGGCTACATCATTTATTAACAAGGAGTGTATCAATGATTATTAAAGTATTAGGATCGGGTTGCGCAAAATGTAAAAAGCTAGAAGAAAATGCAAAAAAAGCCGTCGCAGAATTAAACTTGGAAGCCACTATTGAAAAAGTGAAAGACATAAACGATATTGCCGAATATGGCGTGATGCAAACACCCGCTCTTGTAGTAGATGAAAAAGTAAAAACGATGGGAAAAGTTCTCACTGTAGAACAAATTAAAGAACTTCTTTAGAAAGTTGGGGGTTCCGAGTAGGTGCCCTCCAATTTTCTTTCAACCGCTGGTTTTGGAATTATTTCTTTTATTAGATT
>CAYRBR010000021.1:0-20654 GCA_964422555.1 uncultured Caldisericota bacterium
GTCTCCCCGGTGTTGGACTTGACCATCCATGTGCGTTTTTCTATGTCCATGGTTGTGTCAGCCAACTGAGCTGCGCTCATTTCTCCTAAACCTTTATAACGTTGAATCTCAACTTTGCCGTCAATCTGTGCAAGCTCACGAGACAGTTCTTCGTCAGAAAAACACCATATCTCTTGCTTTTTACCATGCATGATTAAGTATAGAGGTGGCTGAGCAATGTAAATGTGTCCATGTTCAATAAGAGGTTTCATAAAACGATAGAAAAAGGTTAACAGTAATGTTCGGATATGAGCTCCATCGACATCCGCATCTGTCATAATGAAAACTTTATGATATCTAAGTTTTTCGTAATCAAAGTTTTCACCAATACCAGTTCCCAGGGCAGAAATCATAGCTTGAATCTCTGCACTAGCTAAAATACGGTCCATAGAAGCTTTTTCAACATTTAGAATTTTACCTCTAAGCGGTAAAATTGCTTGTGTATGTCGATTACGAGCCTGCTTTGCATTGCCACCGGCTGAATTACCTTCTACAATAAATATTTCACTTAACTCAGGTTTTCTTTCAGAACAATCTGCTAGCTTACCCGGCAATACCGAGCTGGACAAGAAATTCTTTCGAAGGACACGTTCTCTGGCTTTCTGAGCGTCTTCTCTTGCCTGTTTTGTTATTAAGCATCGCTCTATAATGTCTTTTGCAACATCTGGGTTTTTATCGAGGAAGAAAGAAAAATTTTGATAGATAAAACCATCGACGATTTTTCTTACTTTACTATTCCCAAGTCTACCTTTAGTCTGACCTTCGAACTGCGGTTCGAAAAGACGAGTATTCAAAATAACAGAAAGCCCCTCTTGTATATCAGCACTGGCAAAAAGATCTTTTTCATCTTTATTGTACTTAAGCATTCGAGCTTTTTCATTTATAACTCGTAGAATACCTGATTTAAAACCAGTAACATGGGTTCCTCCATCACGGGTAAAAATTGAGTTTACAAAAGATAGAATTGTGTTATCTGACTTCCGAAGGTAATTAAAAGCTGTTTCAATATATACACCCTTTGTTTCACCTTCAAAGTACATTGGTTCGTTGAACACTGGGGTTTCTTTTTTAGTAAGGTTGGAGAGATATTCTAAAATCCCTCCTTTATATAAATACTGGACCCCAAAACACTTTGGGTGATTTACAAAACGTATCCGAGTATTACGATTAAGAAAGGCTAATTCTTTCAGTCTATTCTGTAAAAAAGTACTGTTGAACTCAATATTTTCGAAAATATCAATATCCGGTTTAAAGGATACCAAGGTTCCCGTTTCAGTTGTTTCGCCAACAACTTCTAATTCAGTTATTGGTTCTCCTCTTTTAAACTCTTGTCGATAAATTTTACCATCCCGTTTTACTTCAACTAATAACCATTCAGATAAAGCATTTACTACGGAAACACCAACACCGTGTAATCCTCCAGAAACCTTATAGCTATTAGCATCAAATTTTCCTCCTGCATGCAGCATCGTTAATGCGACTGTAACACCGGGTATACCAAGTTCAGGATGAATATCAACAGGAAAACCTCTTCCATCATCGGTAATAGAAATAACATCAGGTTCTTTTAAATCAACACAAATAGTATTGCAAAAACCGGCCATGGCTTCATCAATACAATTGTCAATAATTTCTAAGGCTAAATGATTTAAACCTCTATCATCTGTGGAACCGATATACATCGCAGGTCGCTTACGAACAGCTTCAAGACCTTCTAAAACTTTAATACTTGATGCATTGTAATCTCCATTAGTGGAAGATACAACGTCATCCTTTAGTTCTTCAACAACACTTACATCTTTTTCGTCAACCATATTACACTCCAATAATGAAATAAGCCAAATAAAGTATAACAAGAAGTTTGATAAACTCAATCATTGCTAAATATACTTTACACATGGGGTTAAGTTTAAAGGTTAATAGAGTTTTATTTAGCGATTAAATAATATGTTTACATGGTTAGACATGTTTTATTAGCTATTTGAATAGTAAATTTGAAAATTTGAAAAAATGAAACCGTAAATACTTTAAGAATATTTATCTGAAATTCAACCCGTTGTCTTTTTTGAGGAATTGCTGTTTTTCTTTTCTTCCAAAAATAAATTTAACAGAAGTAAAAATGCACCTATACAGATTGCTGCATCAGCAACATTAAATACGTAAAAATTTCCGACTTTAATGAAATCTACAACATATCCATACAGATAGCGATCCCAAATATTTCCGATAGCTCCTCCAATAATAAGAGAAGTGGGAATAATAGGAATTTTTTTAAGAAATACTATCAACATGACAATAATCACAATGATAGAGCTTATGCTTATGAGAGCAAAATTTAGATTTGAATTTGAAAACAAGCCAAAAACAGCTCCATAATTCTCTACATAAACAAAATTAACAAAGGGTAATATTGTTTTAGGCTGATACGCAATTTCTTTTAAAACCCAATTTTTAGATAATCTGTCAATCAGTAATACTGCAAAAAAAAGCATAATCCCAAAACTATATTGAACGTATTTTTGTTTTAGTTTCATATATACCTCATCAAAGTTTCCTAAATATATATTGTCTCTAACTTTCAACTATTTGTCAAAAGGGACTTACATTGAAATGTTTTGCAAAATTCACTATTTCATATATATTGATTACCATGATAAAAGAATTTGAAGCTGATAAAAGTTTGGAGAACGAAAGACTAGATAAAGTTGTTTCATCTTTATGTGGTATTTCTAGAGCAAAAGCAAATGAACTTATTATTATGGGTTTTGTACGAATTTTCAAAAAACAGATTCGCAAACCTGCATATAAAGTTCATGAAAACGAAAAAATTGAAATAATGTATCATGATCCTGCTGGTTCTTCTATATTACCTGAGAACATCCCTCTTGACATAATATATGAAGATGATGACATTATTGTCGTGAATAAACCAAAAGGGATGTTAACACATCCAACCCCTAAAGAAGAAACAGGTACCCTAGTTAACGCCCTTCTATACCACACAAAAGATCTGGCTCTTAAGTACGGGGTAGAACGCGCAGGGATAGTACATCGTCTTGATCGAGACACATCTGGTATTATTGTAGTAGCAAAAAATAATATCTCGCATGCCTGGATTGCTGAACAATTTCAGAAAAGAGAAGTTGTTAAGCACTACATCGCTATTGTATATGGCAATGTAAAACAAAAAACAACAGACATTATAGTTCCTCTTGAAGTGAATCATAAATTGAGAAAAGTTGTTCCTTCACCAAAAGGCAAATTTGCAGCAACTCGAGCATTTAAAATTGGTGGAAATGATCAGTATAATATTCTTAAGGTACGTATTTTTACCGGTCGTACTCACCAGATAAGAGTGCATATGGAGTATATTGGGCATCCTGTTGTTGGTGATTTACTGTATGCACTTGATAAACCCCGCATTCCCTTATACAAAACATCCTTATTTATTCCTCCGAAAAGTGTCATCAATTCTATTGAGAATAGAGATTTTCAAGACAAAGGTAGCAGCAAACAAGAACCTTCAACCGAACTTTCCGATTTATCCGACGATGTTATTGATCCACCTGTTACTGCTCAATATGGGAAAAAAACTATGACAAAAACCATTGACTATACAAAACCCACTCCCCTACTACTCCATGCCTATTCAATAGAATTTACTGGAATTAATCAAAAAAAGTATAAATTTTGCTGTGAACCTCCTGGTTGTTTTCAGGATTTCATTGATCAATTTGACATTCCATTTAATTTTTCAAAAATTCCTAACGATATTTAGCCATTATTTCACACAATTGAACTTATTGATTGCTATCATATACTTTGAGTATGTATATTTGATAGTAGTTTGATACGATCATGATACCATTTATTTTCGGAGGATGTAAAATGACTATTAGTGACATTAAAACAAATTACGAAGCAATTAACCTTGAGATAATAGATTTATTTGGGAAGCTTAGGAAAGTAACTCTTCCTGCATCTTATTTCAATGATGAAGTGTTTAAACAAGGGGTTGGTTTTGATGCCTCGAATTTCGGATACGCCGATGTAACTTCTTCAGATTTAGTGATCATACCAGATATGTCAATGTCTTGGGAGGATCCATTTTCTCAATCTCCAACACTAAATATGATGGGAACAATTCATCATTTTCCGAATTCTTCTCAACCTGAACCCTTTTCATTTGATCCTCACATCATTCTTTCTAATGCATTAGCTCAGTTATCTCAATACAAAATAGCAACTGATTTAAAAATTCTTCCTGAACTTGAATTCCATATTTTTGAGTCAATTGATTTCTCTACAAATCCGATGTCTAATTACGTAGATATTCTTGAAAATGAAAACATGATTAATCATTCAAAAGGCTACCATATAGCAAGACCTGATGACAATACCTATGAATATCGAGCAGAAATGGTTTCTTTAATAGAGCAGTGTAGTATTCCCGTAAAATATCATCACCACGAAGTAGGTCTACCAGGACAGCAAGAAATTGAACTTGACTTTATGCCAGCAATTAAAGCAGCTGATGCAATTCTGATATCGAAATTTATTGTTCGTAATGTTGCCTCTCGGCATGGGCTCTATGCAACATTTATGCCAAAACCCATCTATGGAGCACCCGGTAATGGCATGCATATGCACATGTTTCTGACGGATGCACAGAATCAATCCCTCTTTTTTAATCAAAATCATCCTCTTCATTTGAGTGAAAAAGCCCTTTATTTTATGGGAGGTATTTTAAAGCATCTTGGAGCAATTATGGCCTTTACAAATCCCTCAACAAATTCCTATAAGCGCTTGATACAAGGTTACGAAGCACCTTCAAGCAAATCGTTCGCAAAATCAAATCGCAATGCTGCTATAAGAATTCCAGCTTATACATCTCTCGAAGATACTCGATTCGAATATCGTTCTGGTGATGCCACATCCAATCCTTATTTAGCAATTACCTCACTACTTATGGCGGGTATAGATGGAGTACTGCATAAAATTGATCCTTACCAGGACTCTTCCATTGATAAATCAAAAGGAGTTCCGTCGAATTTGTTTGAAGCTTTTCATGAATTAGAAAAAGACTTTGATTTTCTGAAACCCATATTAAATGAAGATTTTATAAATATGTGGATTGATAAAAAAACAAAAGAAGCATTACCATGTGTAAATTATCCTAATAGTGAAGAATTTGACACGTACATTAATTACTAAAAGGAGTTGATTATGGATAAAAATGAAGAAACACAAGAACAGAAGTTGAATCGTTCACATCGTTATTTTGCTGTAAATTGTTTTAATAATATCTGGAATATTCTAGATAAAAAACCCGCCGATAGAACTGAATCCGACATTGAAAATGCATTACACCTTGCACATACCTCTTTTTATCACTGGTCAAACGTTGAAGAGCATACTCCCGAGAACATTTCTATTGGATATTGGATGCTTTCCAGAGTATATTCTGTAGCAAATAAAGGGGAAGAAGCAGTATTTTACGCAAAAAAATGTTTAGATGTTTCAACGGAAAATAAGCTAAGTGCATTTTGTAATGGATATGCTTATGAAGCCTTAGCTCGAGCATTGTTTTTACTGAACCAACCTGAGAATGGACTTGATATGCTTGGAAAAGCAGAAACGTTTTTGGATTTGATTGAAGAAAAAGAAGATAGATCTCTTTTAGAAGAAGACATTAAATCATTAAAATAACGCATAAAAAAAACCGAATGTATTTTTTCAAATACATTCGGTTTTTTTTATTTGAACATTTTTTTATTGAACAATAACCTCGTTATTGTCATCATCAAATTTTCGTTTATCCCATACTTCTACTTTTCCTTCCATTGTTTTCCCGTCCATTTGTATCATTTGATATTTTTTACTCCCGTAAACAAGTATGCATATACCCACAGGTACGATAATAAAAATGGAGTATTGATTCAAAGTAAGATTAAAAGGAGGATAATGTACCATATCGCGATAGAAACCAACTATAAATGTGATGATTGAGTAAAGTAAACAAAAAGATCCAAAAACTGCACCATGAAATTTTTTCTTTTTTAATATATACAGAAGAATAAAGAAACATACTAAAGCTCCGAATGAAATAAACAATTGGGTGGGATACCGTGGTTCGTAAAAACTATTAAATTGAAATCCGATCCATGAAGTAGTAGGAAGTCCGTAACAGCATCCATTCAGAAAACATCCAATTCTTCCGATTGCATAGCCTATCATTAAACCAGGTGCTAAAACATCAATCAAACCAAAAAAATTAATTTTCTTTTTTAGCGCGTAAAACCAACAAGTAGCCAGTCCAAAAATAACAATACCAATAAAAGAAAGTCCAGAACCCGATATAATTTCCTTGGGGTTCGAGAAGTAATAAAGAGGATTGTTAGTGAGAATGTATGTTACCTTTGCTCCAATGATTCCAAATACAATCAAAAGAAGTAAAAGATCAAGCATATCATCATCTTTTAAACCAATCTTACTTCTATTGCGATACGCAACCCAATATCCTACTAAAGTACCAATCGCAATCATTAAACCATAACTTCTAAAAGAAAAATTACCAATCTCAAATAAAATAGGGTACATATTTCCTCCTTTTAAAGGATTTTGTATTTATCATCGGCTTTCACGATTAATTCAATAACATAATTTAAATCTTCCTTAGTCATATCAGAAGAAACATTCATTCTTAATCTTGACGTATTGGGGGGGACTGCAGGAGTGACAACTGGTAGTACAAATACGTTGTTTTCTTGCATGAATTTACAAACTTCCCAAGTTTTTTCTTCTTCGGGAATAATTAAAGGAATGATAGCTGTTTGTGTATTAAGAAGATTAAAACCTTTTTCGCGAAGAATGGAGGTGAAGTACTGAATATTCTCGTTTAATTTCTTAATTCTCCACTGTTCTTTTTCAATTATCTCGAAAGATGCTGTAGCAGCGGCCGTATTTGCAGGTGTTAGGGCCGCAGAAAAAACAAAAGCTCGAGATCTGTGTTTAAGGTGATTTATTAAAATAGAATCCCCCGTTATATATCCACCCATTGAAGGAATCACTTTGCTCAAGGTACCCATTAGTATATCAATCTGTCCATGGCAATTAAAATACTCTTCAACTCCTTTTCCATGTTCACCAAGTACACCAAGTGAATGGGCTTCGTCAACAAAGAAATAGGCATCGTATTTTTTACAAAGTGTAATCATTTCAGGTATAGGGGCAATGTCTCCATCCATACTATATACACCGTCAATAATGACACATCTGTTGTTATAGCTTTGTGTTTGCTGCAATCGTTTTTCTAAACTGTTAAGGTCGTTATGGTTAAAACGAACCAAATTTGCACCAGACAACAAACAACCATCAACAATGGATGCATGATCATATTTATCACATATAACTGCATCGTGTCTTCCAAACAAAGTTGAAATTGTTGATAAATTCGCAACATACCCACTCGAATATACAATAGCATCTTCTCTATTTTTAAAGGAAGCGATTTTTTTCTCAAGTTCGGTATGATACGGGATTGTACCTGCCAGTATTCGTACACCATGTGTTCCAGTTCCAAATTCATCAACAGCTTTTTTTGCATAGGCATCAATTTCGGGGTGATGTAATAATCCAAGATAACTATAGCTAGCTAAGTTAATCATTTTCTTTCCATCACAATAGATGTACTGTTTATCAATTGAATCAACTTGCTGTAGATAAAAGTAATGTTGGTTATTTCTTAGCTCTTTAACCGTATCATTTGTTTCTACAACACTTTTTGGATAGGCTTTCATTATGATCTCTCTTCCATCATTGGGATTTTGATTTTATGTTTTTTTGCATTCTCTTTTGCTTCTTCATATCCTGCATCAACATGCCTCATTATTCCAGTACCTGGATCATTATTCAATACTCTTTCAATTCGTTTTGCTTGTTCGTCTGAACCATCACAAACAATAACCATTCCGGCATGAATCGATTTTCCAATGCCAACTCCACCACCATGATGTACAGATATCCATGTAGCTCCACTAGTTGCATTGAGAAGTGCATTTAAAACGGGCCAATCGGCAATAGCATCAGAACCATCTTTCATGGACTCTGTTTCTCTATAAGGTGAAGCGACTGATCCACAATCTAGGTGGTCACGTCCAATTACAATTGGTGCAGATATTTTACCCTCTTTTACTAACTGATTGAAACGCAGACCTGCTTTTGCCCTTTCTCCATATCCCAACCAGCAGATACGGGTTGGTAGACCTTGAAAAGCAACTTCTTTCTGGGCTTTTTTTATCCAGTTACATAAATGTTTATTTTCGGGGAAAAGTTCCAAAATTGCTTTATCCGTTTCGTAAATATCGTTAGGATCACCCGACAAAGCAGCCCATCTGAAAGGACCCTTTCCTTCACAAAATAAAGGTCGAATATAGGCCGGTACGAAACCGGGGAAATCAAAAGCATTTTCTAAACCATTTGTTTTTGCTTGCCCTCTAATATTGTTTCCATAATCAAAAACCACAGCACCCTTCTTCTGCATATCAAGCATTGCTTGTACATGAACCGTCATCGCATCCATAGCTTTTTTAATATAGGCTTCAGGATTATTCTTTCGTAATTCCAATGCTTCGGCAAGTGACATTTTATTTGGCACATATCCGTTTAGGGCATCATGGGCCGAAGTTTGGTCAGTGACTACATCAGGAATTATGTTTTGTTCTACTAATGCAGGATATACATCAGCAGCATTTCCTATTAGCCCAACCGAAAGAGGCTTTTTCTCTTCACATGCTTTTTTACATAAAGCAACTGCTTCAGGTAAAGACGATACAATTTTTTGTACATACTTATCGTGCAATCGTTTTTCTGCACGCTTTGGGTCAACTTCTACGCAAAGACATACTCCATTATTCATAGTAACAGATAATGGCTGTGCTCCGCTCATTCCACCTAATCCAGCAGTCAATACAAATTTGCCTGTAAGGTCACTTGTGGGTCCGTAATGTTTCCTTGCTAAGGCTCCAAATGTTTCATATGTACCCTGTAAAATTCCTTGTGTGCCAATATATATCCAGCTACCAGCAGTCATTTGTCCATACATTGTTAACCCTAGATGTTGTAATCTTCTGAATTCATCCCACGTAGCCCAATCTGGAACTAACAACGAATTAGCTAAGAGAACCCGGGGAGCATCTACGGTTGTTTTAAAAATACCAACTGGTTTTCCTGATTGTACCAGTAAAGTTTCGTCTTCCTCGAGGTTTTTCAGACTTTTAATAATAGCGTCATAACAATCCCAGTTTCTGGCAGCTTGACCAGATCCACCATATACGATTAATTCATCAGGACATTCTGCAACTTCAGGATCAAGATTATTCATTAACATTCTCATGGGTGCTTCTTGCAACCAACCCTTACAAGTTAATGTTGTACCTCTCGGTGCTTTTATAGTTCTTTTCATTCTAGATCCTTTCTGTACAATTTTGTTTTGTTCAGCAAATTTTTATTGTTATCTATGTACACATTAATATATAATAGCATATTATGTAGTAAATTGATTAATGTGCCATTTTTTTTACTGCAACATTGTTGATTAGGATTAGCTTAACACATTAAGAGGTAGACAATGACAAATGAACAATTAGAGTGCATACAACATAATACAGTCGATTTTATCGGCGGGGATGAACTTCTGAAAAGAACCGCAAGTGGATAAAAGCTTCGAATTAAATATGGAGCCGATCCAAGCGCACCCGATTTGCATTTAGGTCATTATGTTCCCATCTCAAAACTTAAGCTTTTTCAGGACATGGGACACACAATAGTATTTATAATAGGGGATTTCACTGCAAAAATTGGGGATCCCACCGGTCGTTCTAAAGTTCGTAAACCATTAACTGAAGATCAAATCAAAGAAAATTCTAAAACCTATTTTGAACAAGTTGGAAAGGTTCTCGATTTATCAAAAACTGAGATACGATACAACAGTGAGTGGTCAAATGAAGTATCTATGAATGAACTACTTAAAATGATGGCTCATTTTACTTTATCACAAATTCTCGAAAGAGATGACTTTACAAAACGCTTTCATTCTCAAACTCCCATTTTTCTGCATGAGTTTATGTATCCTTTGATGCAAGCCTATGATTCAGTATGCATAAAAGCAGATCTTGAACTGGGTGGTTCAGACCAACTCTTCAATTTTCTTTTAGCTAGAGAATTACAGATATTTTATGGACAAAAACCTCAATCTATCCTTACAATGCCTCTTCTTGTCGGCACAGATGGTACCGATAAAATGAGTAAAAGTTTGGGCAACTACATCGGCTTGACTGATGAACCTAATACTATGTTTGGAAAAGTAATGTCTATTCCTGATGAACTTATTCTACCCTACAACAAACTTATACTTCAGATGAATGATGCTGATTTGCAGAAAACCCACGATGATATCCAGTCTGGGGTGAACCCAATGAAATACAAAATGAAACTTGCTTTCGATATTGCACAGAAATTTCATACCGAAAAACTAGCAGAAGATGCCTTGAAAAATTTTGAGACAATTCATCAAAAGAAAGACATTCCAGACAACTTACCTGAATTAGAAATATCTGATAACCTTCGAGTGAAGGTATATGAGTTTATCACTGAGCACAATATGTGTCCCTCTAAATCTGAAGCCAAAAGAGTTATTAAAGGAGGGGGAGTTTCTATCAATGGAAACAAAGTAAGTGATCCTTTTGAAGAGGTTAATTTATCAAAAGGTGATATAATCAAAGTTGGTAAACGTAAATTCCTGAAAATTATATAGGGAGTATTGTTATGAAGAAGAATGACTATTTTGATCGTCATGAACCTATTTCATTGAAAGAGTGGATTGTTACTTATTTATTTCTTTGTATCCCTATCGTTGGCTTGATTCTTCTTTTTGTTTGGTCTTTTTCAAAGCAAGTTAAAATTTCAAAACAAACCTGGGCTCAGTGTGTATTGTGCTTTTGCGGGTTTTTCGGAATACTTTTTGTAATCCTAGGTTTGTCTTATGGGTGGGATATAATACTTTTTTAAGCATTTTCTTAAAAAAGTTTACAAAACTCTTGATTTTTTAGTTTCAGTTTCAATCTTTTTATCCACATTTGCTTCTTTAGCGTCTAAGTCTTTTCTAAAGAGGGTTTATACCATATACATTTAGAGTTTTACACATATTATACAGTTCAAACTACATTTAAAGAGGGTGTGACCGTAAATTAACTTTCTATTAATATTTGGTTAAATATAGTAGATTTTTATCGTTTCCGTATCGTTTTTTAAGGTAATTTCTTTAGAAAACCCAACGTTACAGAAAAAATACATCGGTTAAATTCATCGTGGTAAAGTTCAGTTTTAATATACCCCCGTTGCAGGGACATTAACTGTTCACATATTGGCAGTCCTAAACCTGTACCTCTTTCATTAACATATTTCTTTTTCTTCCTTAAGTACTCGGTTTGTATACTATAGTCATCACACTTTATTCCATTTTGAATTCGGATTTCAATAAACTTTTTCTCTTCCTCTATTTCCATTGTTATTGGCTGTAAGGGATCTCCATATCGAGTAGCATTCATCATTACATTCCCGATTACTCTTTCGAGAAAAATCTTGTTTCCGTATAAGAATCCGTTGTAAGTGGGTTTTGTAATAAGAAGATCATAATTCTTTTCACAGGCTAATGCTTGCAATTGTAACCGTAAGTCTTTGAACAGCGCATCGATAGGTATTTCATTAATTGAAACTGTGGTATGTTTCTTTATAAGTAGGGAGAAATTCAAGGCTCTTTGGATTAGATTTTTTAACTGGTCGGCCTTATTCATTGCTGCAGAAAGATATCGATTTTTCTCTTCTTGGGTTTCCCATTTATTTTCCTGTAATAGAGTAATATACCCCATGATAGTAGTAATGGGAGTAAGAAGATCATGCGATAGGTTCGTAATAAGATTAGCTCTTGATTCTATTAACCCTTTTTCATCCTGTATGTGCTTTCGTAAAGAATTGGTCATTTGATTAATGTTGTCAGCTAAATGAGCTAATTCATCTGAACCGTTTACAGGTATTCTGTGATCTAAATTTCCCTCTGAAGCTGTAACAATACCCTTTTCAATAATTTTTACATAGGAAAACATCCTCTGTATAAGGACAAAAAACATGAGAAGAAATACAAGAATACCTACAATAATTCCAATCCAGTAAAGTTTAGTAAAATCTCCCCTGTAGGCATACGAGATATATCTAGTAGAGTGATCAAAAGAATAGACTGGAACATCAATTGCTTCAAAGGTTATTCTCCGTCTTAAAATAGTTTGAATAGGATCACGAAAAGTATGCTTTAGATTCAGATCTTCTAGCTTTGAATTAACATATCCAAATTTCCTGGATGTTCTTATGTAGGCTGCATCAATATTTGAGAGTAGATTTAGTTCTTTATCAGTATCCTTTAAAATATAATCATAATGAAAGTGATCCAGGATTGAGCACAGATCATCGTAATAAAAAAAACAATATTGGAAGATATATGGGAAAGGATATACACTGGTTTGAGATTCTTTTTCAAGACGGTTTATTATTGCTGATCGAGGATACTTGTTCCTATCTGTAACATCTATATAGAATTTGACTCCTTCAGTATTATCAAATTTAATATAGATAGCATAATAAGCTATGCTGCTTGGAGTTAACGACATGTCAAGACAGCTAGTTATATATCTCCATTGGCTTTTTATTACTATATTTCCAAATTCGTCATAACAGTAACCCAATGATAGTTTTTTTTCGTTTGGTGTTTCTTGAAAAGATGGACGTATTAAAACAGTAAGATAATTATGACCGGAATGTACATAAAGATATTTTTGGGGAAATCTTGTCTCATTGACATAGCTTTCTTCGATTGAAAAAGTACTAGCAGGGGGGTCAATTATTCGCAATAAGGGAGTGTAATAGCCAGCTAATACAACTAACACAAAAGATACAAGAGCAGTAAGGAGACTTAAACATATGATGAAAAAGATCTTTAAAGAAATCTTTGCATTTCTTTTTCTCTTCATTTTTTTAAAACCGACACCCAAGTTCGTTGGCCATTCACCGCTCCTACTATCCCTCCCTCATTATCTGATTCACGAATACAACTATAAAATTTCATGAATAAAAAGGGTGTTTTGAATTCTTATGTTTTTCTTAAGATTTAGTAAGAACATCAATTGTATCTTCTTCAATATCAAAAATATATCCTTTTCCCCAAATATTTTTTATATAAGATTCACCATTAGCTTTCTTGGGTAGTTTTATTTTCAAATGATTTAGATGGACCATTACTGTATTAACCTTGCACTTACTGTATTCTTCGTCCCAAACATTCTCATACATTTCCTTTAATGATCGTACAACATGCCTTGAAGCAAGATATACAAGAAGTTGAAACTCAATTCTTGTTAATTGTATTTCTGTACTCCTGAAAAATAACTGATTAGAGTCCAAATGAATTGAAAATGAACCGACAGATAATATGTTCTTCATCTGTACTTGGTGATTCATTTTGTTTCTATTTTGCAGTGCCTTTATACGATGTAAAAGCACAGGCAAGGTGAAGGGTTTTTTTACATAATCATCCGCTCCACAAAGAAAACCATCAATCTGGTCTTGATCTCCTGTTTTTGCAGTAAGGAACAAAATTGGGGTACTATACTTTTGTCGGATAGCTTTACAAACTTGTAAGCCATTAAGACGTGGCATCATTACATCGAGTAAGACAATATCAACAGAATCGTCAATGAGCTTTAGAGCATTTTCACCGTCGTAAGCGCATAGAACAGAATAACCCTCATATTGAAAGAAAGTTCTCATAACATCTACTAATTCAGTCTCATCATCAACAATTAATATTTTGTTAGTCATTTTAAATTAATATTCTCGATTTATTGTTCCAAATTTTAATTTATAGCATGCTCTACACAAATAGCAATAGGGTAATTTATTAACACAATCTTAAGAAATTTATAGAGATCCACAGCTTTGATATTGCTCGGGTAATTTTTTTCTAATTTCTCTGACGACCAAAGGCATCACTAAATATATAAAATAGCTGTATAAAGGAGTAAATATTGCAATAATAATTCCTAATAGTGCTCCGGCAATATTCACAAACTGAATGGTGTCTTGTACATGTATTTCCTTTTCTGATATCTTTGGATTAATTAACGTTTCACTTCTTGACATAAAATACCACTGGACTAGTGACATAATATACACAAATAAAACTGAAAGGTGAAATATAATGATAGCCGTTCTTGAAGAAAGACAATGCCCAGCCAATGAGGTGGTAAATGGAATAAAAGATACGAAAAACAAAAAACCGAAATTCAAGTAAATATGGGTTCTATTAGTACAAACACACATTTTGAACTGATGTATATGGGTTAACCAAAAAGATGCAATCAAGAAGAATGAAATACTGTACGATATGTACTGCGGAGCTTGTATAAGAAGAGCTCTTAACAACTCGCGTCCTTCTACTGGGACTGTTGTAGTAGTAGGTAGTTCTAAACCTAAAACCATGATTGTGATGATTATAGCAAAAATTCCATCTGTGATGGACTCTAAACGATTCATTGTTAACAAAGGTGACTTTCTTTTAATCATAGTATTCCCCAGTTCTTAGTAAATGTTTATTACCATCCATTATAAAAAGTTTAGTTGATTTCAAAAAGGATTGGTTGTATTTTTCACTTTCTTACATAAAGTTTGTACTAGCCAATTTTGAAAGGGTACTGAATGAATCATTTGTTTGAAGAGACATATACAGTGAGTTCTTTTCTTGATGAAGTTAATTCATCTATTAAACCGTTACAAGCAACCATAATAGGTGAAATATCTAGTTTTTCTTTTAGAAGACACTGCTACTTCACACTAAAAGATAAATCGAATGAAGCTGTATTAAGTTGTTTTATGTGGGAAAATGTTTTTAAAATGATGTCAATACAAATGGAACAGGGCTTAGAAGTTATTGTTCGTGGGTATCCGGAAATTTACAAACCAACAGGGAGACTTACTTTCCAAACCAAAAGCATAGAGCTTGTAGGTGAAGGAGTATTGCAAAAAGCGTACGAAGAACTAAAGAACAAACTCGAAGAGGAGGGTTTGTTTTTAGAAGATCGAAAAAAACCAATTCCATTGTTCCCCCAAAAGATTGGTGTAATCACTTCACAAAATGGAGCTGTTATAAAAGATTTATTAAACAACCTTGGTAATTACGGATTTCAAATTAGTCTTTACGACTCGAGAGTAGAAGGTATCTCTGCCGTAGATGATATTCACAAAGGGATCGAGCATTTCAGAAATAAATCAATTGACATTCTTGTAATCATTCGAGGCGGAGGAAGCCTGGAAAGTTTGCAAGCTTTTAACAATGAGTACTTAATTCGCTCTGTTATTGAATATCCAATTCCTATCATTTGTGGAATAGGTCACGATAAAGATGTACCCCTTATTTCTCTAGTTGCCGATCTTGCTGTTTCCACTCCTACTGCAGTTGCGAAATCTTTAAACACATCCTGGGAAAAAGCAAATGATCAAGTTGTTATTTGCCAAAAGAATCTTCTTCACCATATGTCTATGGCTCTTGTTCAAAACAAACAATCGATAGATCATTACGAAAATAGAATTCTCTTATGTTTAAGAAGAATAAAAGATAGGTTTACTGAATCAATATCTTTACTTATTTTCAATGTCAGTTTACTTAGGAGAAGTATATCTGAATCAAAAAAGAAAGTAGACACAATACAAAACTATTTCTCTACCCTTATGCAGACTCAAATGCAATCTGTTAAAAATGCACTCGATTATTACCTATCTCTTCTTAACGTAAACAATCCGAAAACAGTTTTAAAAAGAGGATACGGAATAGTACGGCTAAACAACAAAATCATTCAAACAATACAAGACCTAAATCCAGAAGATGCTATTAGCATCCAACTGCTTGATGGAATTGTTCAATCAACTGTAAATTCAAAACAAGAAAAGGAGATAGAATGAAAGAAGTAAACTTAACAGAAACTATGCAAAAACTAAAAGAAATTAATGATTGGTTTGAAAATAATGATGACATTGACATCGAAGAAAGTTTACAAAAAGTTAAAGAAGGCTTCGCTTTAGTAAAGGCAAGTAAAGAGCGATTAAAAGAAATTGAGAATCAGTTTGAATTAATTAAAAAAGATATGGAAGATTAAATATCAAATCAGGGGCTGATTGGTAATTTAAAGCCGAACTCAGATCCTTCCCCATATTTGCTTTTTACCCATATTTCTCCACTATGATTGTCAATAATCTTTTTACATATTGCCAGTCCTAGACCCGAACCAACGAATTCAGAATTTTTTGCATTTGAAGCCTGAGAAAAAGTTTGGAACAGTTTAGAGATATCTTCTTCTTTAATTCCTAATCCAGTGTCTTTAAACGTAACATAAGCATATTGATCGTCACAATTTGTAGTGATTGTAATGCAACCATTCTCAGTAAACTTAATTGCATTATTCATTAAGTTAATACATATTTGCATTACTGCATCATTGTTTCCTAATACGAGCGATAAGTCTTCTTTCAAATTTAATGTAATTTTATTTTTTCTTGCATTCGCAACAGGTTGCATTAAATTCACAAGATCTAAAATAATAGTATTCAGATTTAGTTTACGTAACTGTACTTTCTGTGTTTCGGCTTGGTATTTCTGATAATCCAATACGTTGTTAATCAATACACTTAAACGATCAATGTTTCTTGTTGTTATATTTAACAAGTTCTCATGCATTTTGTCTAGATTTCCTGTACAAGGATCCATTACCAAGTGCAAGCTTTCCTTTATTGCAGTTAAGGGGGTTCTTAGTTCATGGGAAACTGTGCTTATAAACTCATCCTTCATTTTTGCTATATTCATTTTCTGGGTGATATCGGAGAAGACACCAACTACATAAATCCTTTTCGAAAACTTCATCGAATTTAAGTGAATTTCAATCCAACATACTGTACCGTCAGAACGAACGATTCGAATTGTATAATTTGCAACTTTGGATTTTGTATCAACAGTATCCTGGAAAGCAGAGAAGAATTTTTCTTTATCGTCTTCATACACAAAGGTTAAGAATTTTTTTCCAATACAGTCGTTAAGCTTGTATCCAGTAATATGTTCCCAGGCAGGATTGAGAAAAAGAACCTCCCCGGCGGTTGAAAATTGAATTATAACTTCAGAAATCCCTTTAATCACCTGTCGTTGTTGAATAAGACTTTCGGCTAATTTTTTTTCAGTCCTGTCCTTTGCTTCTAAATCTTTAATATATTGGTTAAACCAGGTAATAAGGTTTCCAATTTCCTCATATGTTCTTCGTCTTCGTTTTAATGGTCGCAAAGGTAAACCTTTATTGTACTCTTTAAAATGTTGCGTTAGCTTTCGAATTGGCACAATGTATTTTTTTGAGAAATTTGAATAATATATGAATAAAACAATAAAAGTAATGATGAAGGCAATCAACAAGGTATTACTCAAATCATAGACATTGCCTAAAATACTAACAATGGGAACATACATAACAGCAATCCAGGGGGTGTTTTCAATTTCACTTGCTGCTACAATGAAAGTTTCACCATTTTCAGAATAACGAACAAAGCTTTCAGTCTTTAAAGAATTCTCAATGGTTGAATTCATTAGATGACCAATTTCATTCTTGTTTTCTGAATAGATAACTTTGTAGTTTTGATCAATGAGTTGGATATTACTTTTGTTTTTAGCGTCATATTCATTGATATATGCAAAATTATTGGGATCAAAACCAAGAATAATAAATCCTACTTCTTTTTCTTGCAACGTATCGGGATCAAAATATGTAATCATAGAACATACAGTTACAATATATTGGGTAGAAGAAGTTACGTAATAGTTGTGAATGATGGGACTCCAATAGATTGCACCATTCATTTTAAGGGTGTTTTCATGCAATTCTTCTATTCTGGCTGAATTGATTGCATCTTTTGATAAAATGTCTCCAACATGATAATGTTTCCCAGAAACAGAAAATACGTCCAAAAACAATGCTTCTTGCAAATGTAAATAATTGCTTAAAATATATCCTATCTTTGCTTGGGTCGATAAATCACTGTACAAGCTTTCTTGCGATTCTCCTTCAAGTAAAATCTCTTTCATATCATCCAAGTTGGAAAGATTGTCAATGACATTACTAATATTGTTGATCCCATAATTAATGTGAGATGTTGCAAGAAGAATATTCCTCTCGGTTGTGGATTCAATTTCTTTTTTGCTAATTGCATTATATGAATAGATTTCAATCAAAAGCATTGGTATAAGAGTAATGACAAGAACAGACACAAAAAACCGTTTATCCAAAGTAAAGTGCTTCCGTTTATATTGAACAAAACGAGAGTAGCGTTCTTGAATTCGCTGGCGAAAATTTGTTTTCATCATTTGTTGAAATCCGAAGACGTAACAAAACGATAGGTAATTATCTTAGAAGTAACGTCTGTTTTTTGTTTGCAAAGCAAATATGCTAATCTTATTCCTTCAAAACCCATATCACTGGCATTAATATCAACAGTTGCAAAAAGATCATTACTATTAACCAGTTCTTTTGCAGGATCAATAGCGTCAATTGATACAACCTCTACACTTTCAATTTGATTTTCATTTAAATAATGGAGAAGACCTAAAGTCATCATATCATTTTCAACAAAAACTACCTGGATTTGATGGTTGTTGGTAAAAACTCTTTTTGATATTTCATATGCTTCATCAATACTCCAGTTTGCAGTTTCAACAAAAACTTCTTTCACATTCTTTGTTCTTCGAAAAGTATCAAGTGCTGCTCTCGTTCTTTCTTTAGTATTGTTTGCATTTTTTTTCCCTTGCAAAATTAGAGCATTGCATGGTTCTATTATGGTGGATACTAAAAGCTCTGCACATTGAGATGCACACTGAGTGTCATCAATCGCTACCGTAATTACATCATAAAGGGAATATCGATTCATGGTGTCTTCACTAAAATTGTTATTGATTAGAACAATATGAACATTATTTTCTATTGCTTTTTGGATAGTTGCAGCAACTTCTGGACCTATCGGATTCAAAACGATAGCATCGTAATTATGTTCTACCATGCTCTCAAGAATATCAATTTGTTGGGTAACAGATGTTTCTTTCGTACCTGTCCGAACAATTAGATCTATATCAAATGCAACTTCTGCTAATCGAGCACCTCTTTCAATTTGTTCGTAAAGGGGATTCGTAGAAGTGTTTAAGATTAAACCAATTCTTATTTTTTTATTCTCGTTGTTAAGTTTTAAATCTTTATTGTTAGTAGTAGAAGTTTGATGAAAACATGAAATGTAGAAAAAAACGGGGATAAATATGCATAAAATCAATACAATAATTGTCTTTTTCTTCATTAAACACCCTACTTTCATTGTATAAGATACCTTGAAAGAATAATTTGTAAAGCGCTCAGAAAACATTTGAAATTAACGAAATGTAAAAATTACATGTCTGTTAAGTCTACATTACAGTCATGTATTTCTCATATATTTACAACATATTCACATTCCAACCTGCCATAACTGAAGTTGCCAGCTGTCATATAACGAAATTACTTCTTTTGCGTGGACTAATTTATATTACTCGAGAAAGTACTTTTTCTATATTCTAATAAGCAAAAAATTCCGACTCCATTTTAAGGGTTATTTTACGTTTATTTACGATCGTACTATACTTCACTACCTGTACAATTATAAACACGTTAAATATACCCTTTTTTTAAGATCGTTTTTTTTGGCATTCAATAATTGGTATTCCATTTCGAATTTAGCCTAACTTAATTCAAATTTTTAAACTATACACATAGTCATATTTAGTTTACACTATACTACAGTGAAGTGATTAATAAACTAGAAGTCTTTCCTACTCGTTACTCCGTGATTTTACAAAAAATGATCGTTTGTGCCGACCAAGTGAATCATACCATGATATAGTAACTTTTGATATTCGCTTGTATTCAAATGAATTAATGAAATACGTGATTTCTTCCCCGGGTTGGATAGACATTCCTTGTGCATCTGTATCGACATCTATCGCTTCAACTTCTTTTGAATGAACATTCACCTTTTTGGCTTCCGATTTACCTGTATTTTTTACATATAAATACAAATCGTCTGCATACACTCGTAGAGTAGCACGTAGCTGAGGGGTTATTGTATCGTTAGTAGAAAAAATGTCACTAAAAGATAAAGGTCCTTTTCCCCATTTGTTCTTGTTCAATTTATTCTTTTTCTGCACTATAGCGGCATATACAGCAACTGCTACTATCAATAACTGCAGTATGGGACCAATAAGTTTCATTATCAACCTTCCCGTTCTTTTCTTGCGGTAACTAGAATCCAATTTTTTTTCGACGTATCTATAAGAATACTGGAGAAGCCAGCTTTGTTTAGGAGCTCAGTGTACTCTTTTTCCGTTTTGATCTGCATTTTATTATACCATTCCGTGTTCTTATTTGGAAATTGATTCAAGATAATGAATACTCCACCAGGTT
>CAYRBR010000021.1:20724-21313 GCA_964422555.1 uncultured Caldisericota bacterium
CAAAACTGTATGGTTTCAAAAGCTGTAACGAGATTGAATTGTTCCGTCGAATAGGGTAAATTAGAAACAGAACAACGTAATACTACAACTTTACCAAGTTGAATTCCCCTATTGTTAATGGAAGTACTTAACCTAACCATCTTCTCTGAGTGGTCAATACCATAAACTTTCCCCGGTGGTTCAATCAAACGAGCAAGCTTCTTTACTACACTACCTCCACCACATCCTATATCAAGACACTTCCAGTTTTGCTCAATCGGACATTTATTTAATGCCCAATCATGTGTCGAAGCATGCACCCGATTCATTATTTTCCCAACCACAGTACCTATACTACCAGAGGGGTTGGAACCTTGCTCTAGAAGCTTTTCAAATAAATTCATTGCAACCTCTTGCTTTTTTAAAACTATATACTCAATACTAGTATACTACGAACTAATCACAATCATGTTACGTAATTTTTACAACAAGAAGGAAATCTCTGTGTATACTGTTAATATGAAAAACTTATGTTTTGTTATTTTTCTAATATTTCTGGTTGTATTTGCTCAATTTCCAACATCCACGGCTGTGCAAAATAACGATCTTT
>CAYRBR010000022.1:0-21129 GCA_964422555.1 uncultured Caldisericota bacterium
CTTTTAATGTAACTTGAAGAGGTCCCGATTGACATGAAACAGATACCTTCCCCGCAAGAGTTGATTGGAAGTGTATATTTAGAGGAGATCCAATAAAATAGGAAGAACCAGCTGGTTTATCAAGAGATACAATAATGGCTCCCTCTTTTTTAGGAGGAATGATGATTTGAGTTGTATTGGATGAAGAACTGATGGAACCGTCTTGAAAAACAGCCTTTACGATATACCAGTATTGTTGACCATATAAAAAGTTTGTATCCAAAAATTCTGTTTTCGAAAGAAGAGTGTTGTTTAATGGATGCGTGTTTTGAAGCGCAGGATAGTGATAGCTACGGTGTACGTTGGATCCAAGAATTTCATTTTGTTTAAAAGTAGGGGGATTCCACGTGAGAATAACTGTTTTTTCTTCCGGGATAAATTTGCTTCTAACGTTAATGGGAGAATCAGGATTTGTTTTTTGAACATAGATTCTTCCTGAAAACTTTTTGTATTCTTCATTATTGTCTCCGTATGTAAAGCTAATTGCATACGGGTAAGATCCAATTAGAATATCCTCAGGGGGAGAATAGTGGATATCTGTGGAAGCTGGATTTTGAGTAACTAAGCCAATGTCTCTGTTTCCTAACGTAATCCAGTCAGGTCCAAAATCTTTGTTTACTCGAACATTTTTACAGTTTCCATTGGGGGAGAAACAGTTGATATTTAAAGAAGCAGTTTCCCCTGGAGAAAGAATAGGGTTCCAGCTGTCGGTGGGAAAAGTTTCAAGTTGACCTTTTCTCGGAATTACTGTTAGGGGGAAAACATATGTGTTCTTCTGAGAATTTGAATAGACTTCTAGTTCTATGAAATGCTGCCTTGTTTCTGTTGACAAAGAGGTATCAATAGAAAAAGGGATAGTGCAAGGAGGTTTGTATTCGACATCTGTGTCCATTATAAGTTGTGTGTAGCTTGGTAAATTTCGAACTCGTATTTTTAAAGGCTGTAAAAAATTCGTAAATTTCTCAGCGTGAAATTGAAAATCAGCCGTACCTCCCTGGGGAATTGTAATACCCGGAGGAGTTATTCTTCCGTCAAAAGTTCCCTTGGAAAGACTTAACACTTGAACCGTTCCACTAAGGGTTTGCACAGGAGTGTCATTGGATAGTACAGTATATTCGATATCATATTCTCCTGGAAGAACGGTATTTTGTATGGTGAACGTTAAAATTTGTTTTTCTTGTAGTAGCTGTGGTATTAAGCCAGGAGTTAAATCAATTCCTGCTGGACCCTTTGTTTTAGTAAAAGCAATGTTCTCTAAAAAGCCCTGCTCTAAAAAACAAATAATTGGGGTTACTTTTTCTCTTCTTTCGTGTGTTGTAAAATCTAGCCTAGATGGACGAAACACAAGTTTTGAGTCATTTTTTGGTGTCATTGAGAGTGTGATGGGTCCATTTATTTGTCCGCGTATTACATCTACGTGAGGTAGATTTTTTTCCTCGAAACCAGGCATCGTACAGCGTAAATGGTAATTCCCACCTTTTACGTCTTTAAAAACAAATTTACCATATTGATCTGTGGTGGTATGAGGGATATATTCGTAAGGGAAGAAAACATCTGCACCCTGGATGGGTTTGTTATTAACCAGAACGTATCCTTCTAGGGCTCCATATTGA
This sequence comes from uncultured Caldisericota bacterium, assembly GCA_964422555.1. Classification (GTDB taxonomy): domain Bacteria; phylum Caldisericota; class Caldisericia; order UBA6126; family UBA6126; genus JAGLCW01. Next base: position 1,653 of record CAYRBR010000022.1, read on the forward strand.
ATGGAGTTAATGATATCTATACTGTACCGGGCCGATCCACAGTATTCGTTTCCAACTGGGGTCATCGAAAATTGAAGGGGTCCAAGGTTAACGTCGTCTGGAATTACCCAATAAAAACGACGTATTTTATTTGCTTGAAGTGGGCATTTCAAAAGAATTGGTTTTTCACCTTCTTCTGTGATTTGGAACAGATTTACTTCCATATTGAGTCGAGATCGCATGTAAATTGTAGCAGTCTCTCCTCTTTCGTAATGAGATCCAGAGGACTTATTCATCCAGAAATCAAAATCTGGAATTTTATGAGGATGCATTTCAATATTTTCGAAAACACTTTTTTCATTAACTTCTACAATGTATTCTTTAACAACTTTTGTACATGCGTGAGAAATACGTAGCTTGTATGGACCGGGCAGTAAATGATCCAGGGAAAAATAACCATCATCTTCGGAGTAGGTATAGGTATAGGTTGGACCGGACATCACTTCAATAAAGGCACCTTCTAAACCTGTTTTATTCACAAAGCCCTGGTTTAAAATTCTTCCTTTACAAGAATAATTCCCAGACTTGGAGGGTTCCAGAAAAAAATCCTTTGTTTGTTGATGAATCAATGTGGATTGCATATTTTCTGCATCAAATACAAGCGTAAAATTTGAATCAAGAGGGTACACGATGGGTACAATAATTTCTTTTTGAATATTCTTTTCAATTGTTATATTCGAAAACAACAGACATGTTTTTGTAGTTGTTTTTGCTGAGATATTCAAATTTACAGTATTATTCGAATGGATTAGAATTTGCAGGGAACTTCCCTGAATGACAATTGAACTAGGTGCGAAATCAATTGTCATTACTAAACTCTCAGATTGAACAGAAGGTATGACCAAACCAAAGGTCACAATAAAAATAATGATGGCAAGAAAGGATGAAATTGTTTTATGGTGAAATTTCTTTGTGTTCATTTTTGTCCCTATGATTTTTTGCTAGTAACCAGTGAAGCAAGTAGGCTGTCCCAAACATTAACAGAAGAGCAATGGGAATCAAAAACAGAAGAGTTTCGCTTTGAATAAAGAACACCTGAGTGAAGAAGGAGGGAAGAGTTCCCGTAAAAGTGTATCCATAAGTGAAGCCAAGAAAGCAGCAGATGATTCCATTAAAGACAACAAATGTTCCTATTTGTCCATTTATATCTTTTAAAATATTGTGAATATCAATGTTTAGTAGATAGCCACCCAGAAGGGTTGTAACAATACTAAATACGATACTGGTAATGAGTAAAGGAAGGCCATAAGAAAGGAGCAACCACTCCAAATTGATAGAAGGTAAAGAAGGTAAGACAAAAGAGTTTTTAAAGAAAATATGGTTTAAAACAAAAAACACAGCAATATAGGCTATACCATATATGTATCCTCGCCAATTCCAGGGAAGGAATAGAAGCCATATAATTGAAAGAAGCGCCATTAGTACAATGAAGAAAATTAGTTCCTTTTTCTCGTTTTCGTTTTCCTTTGTGTTCAGAAACGAATGAAATTCTTTCTGGAGAAGCTGCACCCGGCTTTCTAGTTCCTGAAGATTCTTACTGGGAATACTGTGAACAGAATCGTTTACATGGTAGATATATCCAGCCACCATTTCATCTTCTATGCCATACGACAAGAGCACGTTCATGTAACTCATCATCTGACCATCAATGAAATTGGTATATCGACTAATTGCTTCTTCTTCTGGAAGATCAAAGATGCTAATCAAAGGAGGTGATACTGCTTCATTTGGAGAGGGAATACCAAGACTGTAACATAGGGTGGATGTTATATTCTCAAGGTGTGTTGAAAGGGGGTTAGATTGGTGCAGAATATTCTTCCCGAATGCGTAGAAGGGGGCGGTAAATATATGTTCTGGTACGAGTTCGTTTTTGTTGGAGTAAACAGGGGCTAAAGGTGCAGTAAAGAAATACTGAGACTCTGGACCACAAATTTCTTCTATCTGGTTCATTAAAGAGCTAACTTCCTGTAAGTGTTGTTCGGGATTGGTTTGTTCGGAAAAGGGATGAATGGGAAGGTCAAAAATAATAAAATTGTAACTCTGTAATTGATCTCCATATTGATCAAGCCAGGAAATAATGTCTGAAACATATTGTATAGGTTCTACATAGCTAGCAGTAACAGTAAGTTCAATTGCTTCGATAGATTCAGACATTGCAGGTGTATTTTCTTCTTCTGGAGGAGTGGGTATATGATTGCCAAAATAGGCTGTTTCATATCCTGAGTCCATTGCAGAAATAAGAACTGTGTCTAGTGATTCAAAGGAAGGATTTGATAAATAATTCCCTCTATCGGGGGATACACCCGTTAAAATATTCACAAGGGAAATATCGGGATTTTTAATTGGGTATACTGGGTAGGTTCCATGAACCCCTAATTCAAGAGATTTTTGTGTGAATGGCAAAGATGCTATTTGTTCCAGTCCCATGTCGTTTAATGCGAACAGTATGATGGGTTGAGCCAGTGGAGTTGTGGGTTCTGTTCTTCGAAATTCAATATCGGTATCAGGGATATTCTGAGTTGAATTTGCATTTGTATTGGTAAAAAAAGTAAAATGTACTATATGATCGCTTAATAAACCATAAGAAAGGTAGGATACTGGTATTAAACAAATCAGCAACAACCATAAAAGAAATTTTCTCATCCATTCACCTTCTTTGCTAAACTAGTTGTGTATATGATTATATCTTTTTTATGTCTTAAAAAAACAAGGAGTCTATATGTTTGCAGTTTTTGGTTTGGGTAATCCTGGTACTGAATACCTAATGAACAGGCATAATGTCGGTTTTATGGTGGCAGATAAAATGGCTTCCGATATGAGAATTGCATTAAAAAAGCTAGAATGTAAAGCGATAATTGGGAAAGGTAATCGAATAAGCGGGGAAGATTTTCTTTTATGTAAACCAATGACATTTATGAATTCATCGGGAGAAAGTGTGAAGGCTGTTTTAGAAAAATATCAGCTTCTGCCTTCTCAGTGTATTGTGGTACACGATGACCTAGACTTACCCTTCGGTTTGGTTCGTATAAAACAAACCGGTGGCTCAGGTGGACACAATGGAATAAAATCGATTACACGAATACTGGGAACACCAGATTATATACGAATCAAAATTGGGATTGATCGACCGAGTAATAGAGAAAGCGTTATTGATTATGTTCTCTCAGATTTTACAAAGCGAGAACAAAAAGAGATTTTCGTATCTCTTGAAACAGCAATTTTCGCAATTCTAGATGTTATAGACTATGGGTACATCCATACGGCAAATAAGTACAATGGGAAGAAAGATTCAAATTCGGATGGTATACTATAGCATTGATGAAAAATGAACACGAAAAGAGTATAAAAAAAAGTACATTTGATATGTTGCAATCGATATTTGCAGACGATCCGTGTTTGCAAAATTTGCAACAGAATCCTCATACACCATTTTCATATACTATTAATAATGTTGTGGGCTCCTCTTCTTATTTGTTTCTGTTGCATTTGTTTTCTATATTCAAGAACGTTGTATTTGTGGTTCCTTCCGAGTTAGAGTTGCAAAAAGCTCATACTTTTCTAAAACAGTTCTCTTCTTCACTTTTGTCTTCTTCTGTTTCTCGTTTTCCCGATACTGGAGCTGCTTTGTATGAACGAATTCCTCGACCTCCAGAACTAAGCGCAGAGCAACTTAGCGTTTTGTTTGATCTTCAAAACAAAGATAAGATTATTGTCACGACTCCCCAGGCTTTATGTGCTCCGGTAATCCAACCAAAGAAATTGAAGGACTATTCTTTTGCAATTCATAAGAATGATCAGTTTCATCTGGAGGATATTGTAAAGAAACTCTTACAAATTGGATATCGCAACTGCACTGTTGTAGAAAGAGTTGGAGAATTTAGAAGAAAAGGGGGGATTCTGGATGTCTTTTCCGCTTCTCATTCCTATCCAATTCGAATTGAAATGTTTGACACTGAAGTAGAAAGTATTCGATTCTTCGATCCCATTACACAGTTGAGTTTTGAAAAGACTGAACTAGTATTCTTTATTCCCGTTCATCACTTTCTTTGCACAGAATCTGAAAGAGACCACGTTAAAACCTTTATCGAGTCAGCAATAAACACAAATTCTAAAGCGAATAGTGCTGAAATACAGCAGGATATTGAAGTATTATCCAGCGAAAACTCTGTGTTAAACCACCTGTATTATTTTCCCTTAATCCGAAATCGTGAATGTACACTAATTGACCATCTTCGTGAAGATACTTGTATGGTTTTCTTGGAGATGAACCGAGTTCAGAAGGCACTTGATGCTTGCATTGAAGAATCAAGAGAGGTACACCAACTAGAGTTGGAAAAAAAAGAAGTCGTATCTATTGATATGGAACCTTACTACAAAGAGATCAAAGAGAAGATTGATACATTCAAACGGACGATATCCTTAAATCCTGAACCGTCTTCTGAATCAACAGATAATATTTATGCTTTCCCTACTGAAGAAGTGAATTCTCCAATTAAAGGGGATTTTCAAGCTACCATTAAACAGTATCTGCAAAACAAAGGAAAAGTATTAGTTGCAACAAGACAGCCCAAACGAGCTGTGGAAATATTTGATAATTATGGATTTAGCTCTCTAGACTGTTCTTTACAGGTTGAAGATATTTACATGGATACAGGTTTTCATCAAACCAAAAAGAACATTGCTGTGTTCACTGACAGAGAGATTTTTGGATGGAAACAGCCTTATAAACACTATAAGAAATTTAGAGAAGGAACCCCTATTAAATCTGTTGATGATTTGAAAATGGGGGACTTACTTGTGCATTATTCCTATGGAATTGGTATATACAAAGGGCTTAGCGTTCTAGAAGGACCTGAAAAGAAACCGAAAGAGTTTCTTTTAATGGAATATAAAAATGGGGACGAGTTATTTATCCCTCCCGAGAGAATTCATATGGTTAATAAATATGTGGGGGATTCGCAGCACATTGCATTAAGTTCTCTGGGGACTTCTGAATGGACACGAGTAAAAAAGAAAGCGAAAAAAGGGGTTGAGCTGGTAGCAAAAGAGCTTGTTGAGCTGTATGCCAAAAAAGAAGCCTCACATGGAGTGGCTTTTTCCCCTGATTCTCCGTGGCAAACGGAAATGGAAACTATTTTTCCTTATGATGAAACCCCCGATCAAATACGAACAATTCATGAAGTGAAGCAAGACATGGAATCCAACAAAATTATGGATCGTATCGTAACTGGGGACGTGGGTTATGGTAAAACAGAGGTGGCAATTAGAGCTACCTTCAAAGCTATAGTAGATGGATATCAGGTAGCCATTTTGGTTCCTACTACTATTTTGGCAAACCAACATTATGAAAATTTCAAAGAGCGATACGCTCCATTTCCACTCGAAATTGCTCAAATGTCTAGACTTGTATCTCCTACTGATATGAAAAAAAATCTACAGAAAATTGCTGACGGGAAAATTGATTTGGTAATTGGAACACATCGTCTTTTATCTAAAGATGTAAAATTTCAGAAGCTAGGTTTGTTAATTATTGATGAAGAGCACAAGTTTGGCGTAAAACATAAAGAAAAAATCCGAATGCTTCGAGAGAACATTGATGTTTTAACATTAACTGCTACGCCAATTCCACGAACCTTATCAATGGCATTAAGTGGGGTACGTTCTATTTCCAAAATTGACACCTCACCCGAGGGAAGAAAGCCTGTTAAAACATATGTTATGCCTCATGATCCAGAGGTTTTAATAAATGCTATACAATTTGAAGTTTCACGCGGGGGGCAGGTGTACTATGTACACAATCGAATAGCCAGCATTATGGATGTACAGGAAGATCTCCAGAAACGGATGCCATCTCTTCGCATTGGGGTAGGGCATGGACAAATGAGTAGTGAACAGTTAGATACAGTGATTACAAAATTTTTACAGGGAGAACTCGATGTACTTCTCTGCACAACCATTATTGAGTCTGGTATTGACATTCCCACAGTTAATACACTTATTGTAGATCATTCCGATAAACTAGGACTGGCACAAATGTACCAACTACGAGGGCGTGTCGGACGGTCAAATAGACGTGCATATGCCTATTTCTTTTATCCCACAAAAAAAGTGTTAACTAGAAAATCTATATCACGATTACAGGCTATGCAAAATTTCGTCGAACTAGGATCACGATTAAGAATTGCTATGCGTGATTTGCAAATACGGGGAGCAGGAACCTTCTTGGGCACTTCTCAATCAGGACATCTTCAATCGGTTGGGTATCATATGTATGTTCAGCTTCTGAAAGAAGCAGTTGAAAAGAAGAAACATCCAGAAAAAGATATCTCTTTGGATCAACTTCCGGAATTTCCTATTACCGGGCATATCCCCAACGATTTTATTCGGGATGAAGCAGAGCGTTTGTCAATGTATCGAGAACTTACTGCTGCCCGAACAGTCAATGAAATTGATAATTTAATCGGAGAGTACCAAGATCGGTTTGGCACTCCACCTTTATCTTTGTTGGAATTGTTTGATAATTTGAAACTGCGCATTATCTGCTTTGAAAAAGGAATGAAAGAAGTAAAGCTGGAAAGAAACAGAGTGTTTTTCTATTTCCTTGAGTCTTCGGATCGATTTTCTGTAACAGCAAAGACTCTGTCGTCTTTGTGTCAGAAATACGGGAAGAGAATTCACTTTTTCGAAGGATATATTGCTGTTTTGAAAAATAGTGATCCGTTTAATACTGTAATTAGCGAGGTGATGTCATGTTTTTAAAAGGAGCATGGATACTTGATGATGCATTGAAAATTGGCTCTTATCCCATAATTACTACCCAATTACTGGAAAATCTTGATCCTGTAAAAGTGTTTATCAATCTTACGGAAACTCCTTATGGATTCGATTTAATGCAGGAAAAACTGATTGATACCTTGCATGTTCCTATGAAAGATTTTTCAGTTCCTACTCCTTTGCAGTTACGAGTGTTATTGCGGAATATGCTTTTTTATTATCATACTGGACTTCCAATGTACTTACACTGCATGGGTGGATTTGGACGAGCTGGAACAGTGGCTGCCTGTTTTCTTATTACGCAGGGGAAAACTGCACAGGAAGCGATACATACTGTGAGAAAATGCAGACCGGGAGCAATTGAAACTCATGAACAGGAAGTGTTTATATATACCAGTGAAGAGTGGATTCCTGCTATAATTGATGAGAAAGATCAACTTGCCTTTGAAGCTAAAAAGCTAATCGAAGTATTGCGACGGAAATGTCCCTGGGATAAGAAACAAACCCATACAAGTTTAATTGCTTCTCTGCTGGACGAAACATTTGAAGTGGTGGAGAGTATTCGTGAAGAAAACGCAGAACACCTGAAAGAAGAATTGGGTGATTTAGTAATTCAGCCGTTAATTCAAGCACAAATCGCAGAAGAGAATGAGCAATTTACAATTTATGATTCGATTCGTCAAATGATATGGAAGCTTGTGTATCGGCATCCGCATGTTTTTAAGAGTCAATCCTCTTTGAACGCGAAACAAGTAATTGATCAATGGACAGCTTTAAAAACCAAAGAAAATACGACTAATCAAGAAAATCCTTCTAAGCAAGAGAAATCTGTAGAAACAAAACAAGATCTGTTCCAGGAAGTGAAATTGATATCAGAAGAGGCTTCTACATTTGGATTTGATTGGGAAAAGGCAGACGATATTATTGATAAGATTGAAGAAGAGTGTGAAGAAGTGCGAAATGCTCTTCATACAGAACATAGTAGAAGAGTTGAACAGGAGTTGGGGGATTTACTGTTTGCTACTTTAAATTTTGCCCGTTATTATGGAATTGATCCACAGAAATCGTTACAAAGAGGAAAGCGAAAATTTGAAATACGCTTTCGGTATATACAACGGTTAATGAAGCAAGACGATATACTACCACAGAATTTAACTCCGCAGGAACTGGATGAATACTGGGAGAAGGCGAAAAAAGAACTTCCAGATGCATACTAGAGACACAAAGATCGGTTAAAACTGCAGCTTATGATTTAGTATTTATGAACTAAATCAACAGGGTGAGGAATGGGTTGTTCTTCTAAAAAGGAAGTAAGATTGTCAATTGTTTCTTGTATCATTTGTTTTCGAGCTATATCTGAAAAGCTTCCACAGTGGGGAGATAGGACAACATTGTCTAGGGTATGAAAAGGGAATCTAGAAGAATATTGTTTTGTCCTCTGTTTTTTAGGGTACATGTACCAAGTATCAATCCCAGCTCCAGCTAGAATATTCCCATGAAGGGAATCATACAAACCTTGTTCGTTGATTAACAATCCTCTTCCTACATTTATAATATACTTCCCATGCAATGACATACATCGCTTGTAATTAATAATGTTCTCTGTTTCTTTATTGGTGGGTAAAGAAATAAAAATTACTTTACTTTTTTCCAGTAACTCGTCGAGATTGTGTGTTTGTGTGGCAAGCTGTGTATACGATCCTGTAAGGGGAGTTCTCTTGTATACAATGTGGCTTTGTGTAAAAGGAAGACAGAATTGAAAGATTTGTTTTCCAATTGCCCCAAAACCGATATAACCAATTGTCTTGTTTTGTAAAGAAATCCATTTAGCTCCATCATTACTACTTAAAGAGTATCGATGCCACAAAGCTTTGCGTAAATCTCGGTCGTATTCAGTTACTCGACCCATAAGACTAAGGCATAAGGAAAATGCTTTTTCTGCTACAGAACCAGCATTTGCGTGAGTATTCCCAACCAGAATTCCTTTTTCCTGAATAGAAGAAAAAGGAAGATGATTTACTCCTGTCCAGGGAATGAAGATGGCTTTACATTGGGGAGCAGAGTGAACGATATCCTGCGATATTCTACCACTGACAATAGTATCGGCATCTTGTATTTCCTGAGAAAACTCATCTAGATTGTTGCAATAAACAAATGTGTGTTCAGAATAACGTTGCTGTAGTTCATCAATTTTTTTTGTCCAAAGTGGATTGTATGTAACAAAAAATACGTTTTTCATATGGTTCCTTCGCAAAGTGTTTTATAATGTTATTATAAAATAATAAAACTGAGGTGTGTATGAAACGGTTTATTTTTTCTAATCCTACCAAAGTTTTTTTTGGAAAGGGAGTTTTAGATTCAATTGGAGCTGAGATAAAAAAACATGCAAATAAGGTACTTTTGGTGTATGGCAAAGGAAGTATTCATAAAAATGGATTGCACCAAATGTTGCTGAATGAGTTTGAAAAAAATGACATTTCTGTTGTTCCGTTTTCTGGAATTCAACCAAATCCTTTAGTATCTGACATAGAAAATGCAATTGAGTTAGGTAGAAACGAAGATGTAGACGCAGTTGTTGCGGTTGGTGGTGGAAGCGTAATAGATTCCGCAAAAGCTATTTCTGCTGGATTTTTCTCAAAAGAGAAAATTTGGGATACGATTGCCCAACAGAAAAAAATCAAGAACACCTTGCCAATTTATACTGTGTTAACAATTTCTGGTACTGCTTCAGAAATGAACGGTACTGCCGTTATCAGTAACAAAGACACGAAAGAGAAAAGGTCCCTAAAAGGCATCCGATTATATCCGAAAGCAACCTGGATTGATCCTTATTACCAGAATACGGTATCGAATCTACAGCTAAGTTATACAGCGATGGATATTATTTCGCATGTATTTGAGTATTATTTTGCCGGTTATAAGGCAGATTTCATGGATTGTATATCGGAGAGCATAATTAAAACAGTCATGAATACGGTTTCTGTTTTACAAAAAGATCCATTTAACGAAGATGCCAGGGGAGATTTTGCATGGGCAGCAACATGGGCTTTAAACGGATTTACTGCCTGCGGTCGTGGAAAAGGAGATTTCGCTTCACATCGAATTGGACATGCTATTTCTGCGATGTTTTCTATTCCTCATGGGCAAACTTTGGCAGTTGTACAACCCGCATGGATGCGATATTGTTTTGAAAACGATGTAGAAAAATTTGAGAGATTTGGGAAAGAAATTTTTCATTTAGATGGAAAACCAACCATTGTTGCCTCGGATGGAATTCACTATTTTATGGACTGGATCCACACACAGTTGCAGTTGTCTACTTCTCTATGCGATTTAGGTATACGAGCCGAGGAAGTTGAACTGATTGCAAAGAACAATAGTATATCATATCCTCTGGGAACATTAAGGGAATTGAACCAAAATGATGTCACGCACATATTAAGATTAAGTAATTATTAATCTCTTCTCTATTTTTGTTGGAATCTGTTACAATAATTGTATATTATTCTTTTTGTTGAATTTACTAAGTAGAACTTGTGACAACCTTCTGGTTAATTGGAGGTGATTATGAAGAAGTTGTTTACTATATTGTTAGTGTTAATTCTGGTTGCAACCCCGTTTGTGAATACGAATTCTGTAAAAGCAGCCCCTGAATTTGTTGATGTTCCCGAATCACACTGGGCTTATGAAGCTATTCATTATATGGCAAATTTAGGCATTATAACCGGATATCCCGATGGTACCTTTAAACCCGACAAATCTATTCTTAGACAAGAAATGGCTGTTATTGCCTATAAAGTTTTTAATTTTGATGGTCTTCGACCTGCTACTCCATCTTATATGGACGTACCCTCTTCTCACTGGGCTTACCCCATAATTGAAACAATTGCCCAATCGAAGTTAATGGAAGATACTTCTTTAAACAGACGATTCCGACCTGAAGAAGCTTTGGATCGTATCGAGTATGTTCCTTTTCAGTGCCGAAGTTTAGGTATGAAGTATTTTGCTCAGCACATGTCCACCGGTACAGTACGAGATATTCTAGGACGATATTCTGATGCAAATACTATCCCAGATTGGGCAAGAAATTATCTGGCTATTATTACTGAATCGGGTGCCATTGGAGGTTTTCCTGATGGAACCTTTAAGCCATTTCAGCCATTAACCAGAGCTCAAATATGCGTGTCTTTGTATAACATGCTGAAACCATTGCGACAAAATGAAGCTGTTTCCAAACCCGCATCTTTTAATGTAATTGTTAATGGCGCCGTTATGACTCCTTTTTTATCCACTAATCTGGAAGGAGTTTTATTTGGATTTAAAGGTAAGAGTTTCCCAAATGGATATACTTCTTTGTTAGTGAATGGTGTACCTTTTATGCCTGTACGGTCAGATGCTTCAGGAAACTATCTATTTAAAGTACCTATCGGCATTGTTACTATTGGTGGAATTACCATGGAAGCAAAGTATTACCAAAACAATGCTACAACAGCAAGTAATTCCTTCCAGGCCTATAGTTCTGTTCCTTTTGATCTATTCCCGAATGCCTACCGATTATACGCTTTCCAATATGATGTTCCAAACAGAACCCTAACGTATGTCTCTGAACTTGCCGTCGGCAACATGATACTAAGCGTTGAAAATACAACCACCAATGAGAAGCAGCAGATAACTCCAAAAGCTGGAGAAAAGTTTAATCTAAGCACAGTTTTAAACCCAGGCGGAAACCATGTGAATCTGTCAGTAACTAACAAAGATAATTCATATCGATTAATCTATGGGTTTGACTTTAATTCAAATTAAACCGATTTTATTGGCAGGAGTTGTTTTTTTATGAGTAAGAAAAAATCAGATTTGGAAAATAGACTTTCACTCGATAATTTAGTCAAAGAAGAAAAACCGGAAACTGAGATTTTGTCAGAAACAAATAAGCCGTTTGTTTTTTTAGATCCCGGTTCTTCTTTTGCAGAGGCATTTAAAATTCTGCGAACAAATTTAAAATTTACAATGCAACTAACAGAGCCTCGATCTTTGGTTGTAACTTCTCCTATGACTGCTGAAGGAAAAACAACGATTACATCGAATATTGCATCGAGTTTTGCTCAATCTGGCATGAAAGTAGCAGTTGTCGGAGCCGATATGCGTATCCCCTCTTTATACAGAGAATTTGGTTTAGAAAATGAGATTGGTCTATCAAACTATCTGAACAACGAGATTGAGCTTTCTTCAATCATGATCCCGTATGAAGAAGAACCAAGATTAACCATCATCCCCTCCGGGGCTATTCCTCCTAATTCTGCTGATCTTCTTAGTTCAGAACGCCTATTGGCTTTAATGGAAACGTTGAAGGAAAAGTTTGATCTTGTCATTTTTGATACTCCTCCGGTTAATCTGGTTGCTGACACTTTAATACTAGGTCCTATGGTGGATGGTGTTTTGGTTGTTATCAATAAGGGATTATCCAAAAAGAAAGATTTGAAGATTTGCGTTGAACGTCTCCGTTTTTCCAATATAGTAGGATTTGTTATGAATGCCTCATCGGAAAAGTCGGAGCATTCCTATTACAAAAGTAAATATGGGTATGGGTACGGTTATTCTCAGTACAACTCGTATTCCCACTATCGATCTGGGTATTATACAAAATCTTCGAAATAAGAAACAAGCAAAAAGGCACTACACTATTGGGTTTGTGTTTTCTCAAGCCACTCTAGGTAGTGTCTTTTGTAATTTTTATTTGATGGTTTCAATAAGAGTAGTTTTTCAGCATTTTTTAGTGCTTTCCCAAAGTCTCCTATTTCAGCAAAACATTTAGCTTCTAAAAATAATACAGAATCGTTTTCGGGGTATTTTTCTAGGTATTTCGAGTAATATAGTATTGCCTCTTTATAGTTTTCGTTAGCATTATACGATCTTCCAAGCCAGTAATCAAATGAACTGCTTTCCGATACTGATAGAGCTTCTTTGAAAGAGAGTATGGCTCCTTCGTAGTCTTGTAGCTGGAAGTAATCTAGACCCTTTCGATACCACCACCATGCAGAAACGTTCTTGCCCTGTGTTTTTGCAAGACCAAGTGCTTTGGTATGCTGTAGAAGTGCTTTTCGATATTCTTTTTGCGTGTAAAAGAAATTCCCAAGTTCGTAATAGGTTCTGGAATCATCCGGGAAAAGATATGTTGCATCCAGGTAGAATTCTTCCGCTTTTGCAGGTTGTCCAATAGCTTGATGAACAGAACCGAGAGAATAGTATATTTGCGGATCTTCAGGAGATTCCCTTAAAAGATATTCAAGCAGAGCAATTGCATCGTTGTGGTAACCAGAACGACTTAGAATGCTTGATATACCAGTTTGAATAGATATTGACGATGGGTTTAAACGTGAATTTACTGTATAGCAAGAAAGGTATCCTTGTAAGCATTTTGAGCTATTAAATACATAACCTAGACGATACCAGTAGTTTTGGTTCATTGGTTTTTTGTGCAGAGATTCCATAAAAGAAGCGTAAGCATGAAAGTAAGCTTTGTAGTACTGTCTGCAAATTTCCCCGATAGTATAATCTGTTTCTGGATAGGCATGAATATTTCTTGCCTGAACTGCAAGTGAAAGCCCTTTTAATATATCTTCTTCCTTGTTTGTTCTGCATGCTTCCAAAGCCTTCTTTGTTAGAAACAAACAAAAACTACTGGAAGTATTGTGAAAACTCTCTTCTGGTAAACCATCAAACCCAATATCAGATAATACTTTATTGATATATACGTACTGGCGAGGACTTTTAGCAATAGCAATTTCAAGCGAAGTAGTTTGATGCGATAGCAGATAGTGAAAATAAGCTGTTTGAGAATGATTTTCCCATGGAGTTGCTTCTAAAACCTGAAGAGCTTTCTGCGGATTGTTTTTCAAGAACAGCAAACTTGCTCTTGATTGCTGAAAAGACTGAAAAAAAAATGGGCTAAGAGCAAGAAGTGTGATTGCAAAAACAAGTATTATGTAGAGATTTTTTTTCATTCCTCAAAAGTAGTTACATTAAAGTAGCTTTCTGGTATAAAGGAAAAACCTACGAGAATCGAGTGGGTTCCATATCGACAAATACCTGAAAGGGGCATAGTATGCATTGAAATATTGTCAACATCAAGCTTTCCCTGAATTACATTCTCAATTGCTTTTGCTTTTTCAGTATCAAGTCCATGATAAATCTGAACATTCACTTTTTTCCCCATTAAAAATTGTTCTGCATTTTTATGAAGATGTAGCTGTATTTGATTGAAGTTTGCCTTTGCAACTGAGTTTAATTTACCATTTACTAGGGAATATAAATGGTATTGTTTTCGAGGAAGAAGAGAAAAGCCCTGTTGGATGGGAACATTCACATTGGTTCTTAAAAAAGATGGTTGCGGGGTTAAAATAAGAGTATAGAAGTATCGATCTATGTTTTGTATTTGCGTTTGGATAGTTTGGAACGGAACTTGGTTGGAAGCATAGTGAGTAAGCAATTCTGTAAGAGATTGAAGCCCAGCCTCTGAAAGTTTACTATCGATTACTTCAATGTGGGTATCATAAAGAAGATCCTGTGATTTTTTTGCTGCAGTATAGTTGGGAGAAAGGTCTGATGAAAGATGGATTGATAGAACATTGTCAAATTGAGGGTATAGCATCGAGTAAATTTGGAATATTTCGTCAGCAGTTGGATGCAGAATTCTCGGAATTGTTTTTTCGTTCTCTATAGTATTACTTAGTGTGTTAACGTCTATATCTTCAGTTTCTCTGATAATTTCATTCCCAATTTGAATTCTGGATGAGATAAAAGATATTCCAAGCTGTTCTTGTTTTTCCTGGGAAAATGTACAGCAGCTGTCAGTAATAATTCTCATTTTTTTTGCCATATCAGGACTCCTTTTTTGAAGATAATTCTTTTATTATATCTTTAAACATATCAACTCGTTTTTTTGATTCCACCTCTTCACAGTTACCGGTGTGAATGCGTTTTTTTTCTTCTTTTGTAACGTGTGTAAGGTTTTCTAACTTCACTTTTTGGATGGTATAGTTCTGCTCTTTTAATTTTCGATGAATAGATATTTCAATTCCATATCCAACGTGACATTTATTTTCAAGGGACAGAAGCAGGTTTCTTCGAACACATCTTTGTCCGGAGAGTTGCGGAGTAACCTGATGTGCCAGGTCAGTTACCATTCTTCCTTTGGTAAAAATACCTAATGTAGATGTGTTGGAGGAACCTAGTACTGGTAAAATTAGATCGAATACGTGTGTGGAAGTTAGTCCAATTAGGTCGGCATCTAATAGAAGAATGATATCCGTTTTTGCTTTACTGGCTCCGGTAAACAATGCCATAGCTTTCCCAGCATTTTTAGCCATCGAAAATACAGTAGCTCCAGCTTGTTCTGCAACTTGTGCAGTATTATCGGTAGAGCCATCATCCACAACCAGAATCTCTTGTATATAGGAGCACGGCTTGCAGGCCTTTACAACATCTCCAATTGTGGTTGCTTCGTTATAAGCTGGAATTAGAACTGTTACATATTCCATTCATTTCATCCTCAGCAGATTGTATTATTAATTTCACAATTTCATTCACAGGGATATCTTCTTTAAGACCTGTTTTTCTATTTTGAAATTCAACTTTATTTTCTTTTAATCCCCTACCGCAAACAACCTTGTATGGAATACCTAACAACTCACTATCTTTAAATTTGAATCCAGGACTTACTTCACGGTCGTCTATCAGTACTTCTAGTCCAGCATTTTCTAGTTCCTGGGTGATGGACTCGGCAATTTGTTTCTGATCTTTATCGCTTGGGTTAACCATAATTACTTCGACTGCAAAAGGGGAAACAGACAAGGGCCATTTAATTCCTTTTTCGTCATGATACTGCTCGATAATTGCTGCGACTAAGCGTGTAACGCCAATGCCATAGCAACCCATTAAGATATTCTTTTGTTTTCCATCTACATCTGTAAAAGTGGTCTTTAATGGCTTCGTGTACCGATCGTTTAATGCAAATGTATGCCCAATTTCCATACCATGTTTAACAACAAGGGGTTTTCCACAGGAGGGGCAAGGATCTCCATTTCGTAAGGAGCGTATGTCGCCAACAATGTTAGCTTGCCAGTCGATCTTGTAACAAACATGCTGGCAGTGAGTATCTTTTTTCATTGCTCCGCAGATAGCATCTTTCATGTGGGTGGTTGCAGTGTCTGCAACGATAATAATATTCTCAGCATTTACAGGACCAAGGAAACCAGTTGGAAGAGAGGTAGATTCCGTACACAGAAAGACATTTTTCCCAAGCAATCGTTTTAGTTTTGTTTCGTTAACTTCATCGGAACCCTTTACGATCGCTATATACTGGTTATTTTCTTCATCTTTGTAAAGTACACTTTTTAAAATTTTGTCGGGGGAAGAATTTAAGAAAGATGCAACTTCTTCAATTGTTTTCTTCGATGGAGTGGCTACTTCAATCATTGTAGAGGGTGAGTTTTCATCAATATCATCGGGTAATTCTGAAACAGAAGGAGCAACTTCAATTGTAGCACTGTACTTACATGCATCGCAGACTACAAAACCCGTTTCACCTACTTCAGATACAGAAACATATTCGTGAGAAAAGGAACCTCCAATGGTTCCATTATCAGCATCAACAGGATAGAAGCGTAACCCACACCTTGAAAAAATAGCTCTGTAAGCTTCGGAGATTTCTTTATACCCATCATGCAGGCTATCTTCATCAGCGTGGAAGCTGTATAAATCTTTCATAATAAATTCTTTGCAACGGATTACACCAAAGCGGGGTCTGGGTTCGTCTCTAAATTTCGTTTGAATTTGATATAAGAATACAGGAAGGTCACGATATGATTTGGCAGTATTCTTTACGGTTTCTGTAATAATCTCTTCATGGGTGGGACCAAGGCAAAACTCTCGATTTCCTCTATCATGTAATTTGAACATTTCCTGTCCATATTCGTCCCATCTTCCGGTTTTTTTCCAGGGAGTAGAGGGAAGAAGAATGGGAAGGAGTAATTCATTACAGTTTTTCTTCGACAATTCTTCACGAATGATAGTTTTAATCTTTTCCAAAACTTTTACACCCAAAGGAAGCCATGTATATACACCAGTCGAAACTTTTTTTATCATTCCCGCCCGAATCATTAGTTGATGACTTGTAACTTCAGCCTCTTGCGGTACTTCTTTTAACGTCTGTAAATATAAATTTGTGTACTTCACGCTTTCCTCCGATGAAATCTAAGTAGTTTTGCAACTACCATTATACATGAATAATTTAATCAAGAATATATATATTAATGTAGCCACCTCTCCAATTATCATTTGGGAGTTTGCGCCACAAAAAACAATCGATACGATTTCCCTTAATAAGCCCACCGGTATCTCCTGCAAAGGCGTATCCGTATCCTTCTACGTACAGTTTTGTGCCCAGTGGAATTACTCTTGTATCAACAGCAATCATTCCGAAGCAGACTCTTTTGCCAGAAGCGGCTGTAAACGGGTCACTATCACATTGGGCAACGGTAGGGTTATAGCTACTGGCTAAAACGCGCATTTTCTTTTTGTAAGGTCCCTCGAAATAACAAGTTCCATGACCAATTATTTCATGCACGGGAAGTGATGTAATTTCCTCTTGAACAATTTTTTTTGAAACCAAATTTCCATTTTCATATTTTTCCTTGTAGGTGACATTCTTTTTCCCTAATTCACCAGGTATCCAAACAGCAATTAAATCGTGTTCCATTGTTGGAATATCTTGATGAAAAACCTGAAAGGGGATTTCTTCCTGCAAGGTATAATTCTTGTACTCGACTTTAATAATACGAAAAGAATCCTTTTCCTGCAGAAGGTGGTCCATTGGTAGGGTAACTTCAAATTGGTAAGAAGGTTGAATGTGAAATGACTGTAGAAAATTCTCTACAGTCATGGGGTTGATTGATTCTTCATACCAGGTTTGATCGATTTCGTATTGAATTAAAATTGTAGCTTGTTCCTTGGCCCAGCTTTGAGATCGAAGAGAAAATACTACGTTTCCATTTGTAATCGACCTAAAACCAACAAAAAATACAGTAGAAAAAAGAAAGATAACCAAGAAAAGGAATCGAATAATAGTACTTATATTCTGTTTCATAAGTAAAGGCTAATTCAATAAAAGAACCTTGTCAAATTTAAAAAAAACAATACGATGATACTAATAATGAATACAAATCAACTGGATACTAAATTAAAACAAAAAGAGCGTTGGTTTGAAGTACCGTGGGTTATTGTTGTGTTTGTTCTTTTCATTCCTCCCGTTGGGTTTGTTTTATTGGGGTATTCACGAAAGTGTTCATTCATCTGGAAAATTGCAATTTCTTGTCTTGCCTGTTTTCTGTATTTTTTCATTCTTTATCAAACTATGGGTGGAGTAAATTCTAGCCGAAACCTGGATGTGAATTATCTACAAGAGCCATTTGCCTATTCTTCGATTTCGTTTTCGAGTACTGATGCTGCCCATTCTTTGCATGGTATTGAGGTACAACCAGGGGAAGAAGAGGTATTCCTACAAGTTAACTATATAGTTAGGAATCCTTCTGATTCACCAAGGTTTTATGTTTCCCTTCTGGATGAACCTAGACTGTTAAACGAAGAAGGGAGAGAAATACTGCCGGATTTGACTGTTTCTCAAGAACCATTTGGAGAATTTAAAAAACAGGAAGAAAAATCTGGTTTTTTATTGTTTAGAATTCCCCAGAATTTTTATCCTCAAAGCTTTGTGATACAAGGCTCAACGTATGAAATACCGGAAAATGTATTGCAAAAAAAAGAAAATGCATCTTGATAAAAGGCAGTGTTTTTCTTATCATGAATAAAAAATTATTTGGAGAAACAGTAAACTGTTAATGAATTATTGTGTTATGAATTTTATGTTTGGTTCCTATTATTGTGACTTTGTTGAGAGTAGGAGGGATCTACTATGAGAAAATTGATGTCCTACATTATTATTATGGCATTACTGCTTACAACCCTTGCAGTACCTCATTCGGTACCGTCAGTTGAAGCGGCATCAGGTAACAGACCTGCAACTTTTATTGCAAATCGCTTTGTTAAAGTGGGCTTTGACCGTGACGGTTTACCCCTTTATCCAACCAGAATGTTCCCATGGCAACAGAATGAAAGAATTCCTGTTTGGGGTAGAGATGATTATCCTATGCCCAATGCGTATCAAGCTCGGAATGAAATACGCGTTAATGTTCCAGCTATTGCTGCTGAAACAGATGTAATACCTGTTGCATGGACAGATGTCTATTTAACAGTTGTACCAGCTGGTGGAGATTCGCAAGAATATGACCATTGGTATGTAGTATTAGACTCTGCTGGGCAATTGTGGTTCGATCCAGATGGGCATTTCCACGATTCCCGTTATAATGCATATACCGATCCTGGAAGCAGATATTATATTCCAGGCAGCTGTCGAACAAAATCACATGCACTACATGGAACCCAACTATACATGGTGGATCCTATGTCCGACAACAACACACAGGGTCCTTATATCATTAATAATGAACATCCAATGTTCAATGCAAATGCTGCCCTTACCTTTGAGGCCAAAGGTACCCGTTACGGAACCCGTAAATGGCAAATCGGCTGGGTGGATATGGTGGACTAT
>CAYRBR010000023.1:0-20907 GCA_964422555.1 uncultured Caldisericota bacterium
GTACCTGTTCGCTTTATAGCGGAAAGCTTTGGAGCTGAGGTAGAATGGATTAAAGATACAGAAACAATTGTAATTCGAAGGCTTGAATAGTTACAACAAACTACTGATAATCTGATTCGAATATAACACACCCTTCTCAGAGAGAACGATCATTGGACAATAATGATACGTAACCTCGTTTACACGAGAAGGGTGTTTGTATTGAAACTGAACATATCCTTTAAAGAATAACTCATTTAAATAGAGTAAGGATTCTTTCTTTATATCGTATAAAGAAATACCTTCCTGCAGCAATCGTAGACCAAGCATTTTTCTTTCAAATTCAAAATCATTTTTTTTACTCTTTTTTACCGATTCTACTGGTAGTCTGTTCCCAAACAAAAGACCCTGATACTGTTGATGAGAAGATACATTCTTATAGCGAACTGCAGGAACTTTCTCTTGAAGACATCGACTATACCCAGTAGAAGATACTCCTGCAGAAATCCAGGAGTCTAAATGCCAATAGTGTAAATTGTGTTTACATTGAAATCCAGGTTTAGCATAATTTGATATTTCGTAATGGATGAACCCGACCTGCCTTAAACCCTGCACCATTCTATTCCAATGTCTAACGGTAGCTGTGTCAGGTGGAATTGTAATCGTTTTGTTACGCAGTTCCTTATAAATTGGAGTAGAAGAAGATATTGTCAAGAAGTAATTCGATACATGTTGAATAGGTAGCGACTGCAATATCTGTAAATTCTTTTCAATATGTTGATTCTTCTCTCCAGGGAGTCCAATAATAAAATCACAGTTAATATTCTCAATACCAGCATCGTATACATCTTGCACAGATTTTATTGCCTGCAATGAGGTATGCCTTCGTCGGATAGTTGTTAGAATAGGATCGTCAAAAGTTTGTATTCCTATACTTACACGATTAACACCTATTTGTTTGAATAATTTATATTTCTCAGGTGTTACAGTATCTGGATTCGACTCGACGGTTATCTCACAACCTTCAGCTACATGATAGTGCTTATGTATCTCGCTTAAAATTGTCTGGAGTTGTTTTGGAGAAAGTAAAGATGGAGTACCTCCTCCAAAAAATATGGAGTCAATCTGAACATTCGTTCCTTCATTTCTCCGAAGCCAAATTTCTTTCTGTAAACTTAATAAATAATCTTCAAATGTTCCATCAATTGGCCTTGAAACAAAATCACAATAAATACACTTTGAAAGACAGTACGGAATGTGAATATAGAAACCAATTTTTGAAGACGGTTTTAAATTCATTTTAAACTCGATCTATAAATCATTTTTAAATGCTTGCAGTGTATTCCGTAGAAGTAGCGTTGTAGTCAACGATCCTACACCACCGGGAACAGGACTTATCATGGAAGCAACTTCCTTACAAGCATCAAAGTCAACATCACCTGTAATGGTATCGTCCACAACATTTATGCCAACATCAACCACAACAGCTCCTGGCTTTATCATGTCTTTTGTAACAAAATGAGGAGATCCAACAGCAGCAACTAATATATCTGCCTGCCGACATTTTGTTGCTAAATCAGATGTTTTACTATGGCACATAGTAACTGTAGCGTTCTTGTTTAAAAGAAGCATAGCTAAGGGTTTACCCACAATATTTGATCGTCCTATCACAACAGCATCTTTCCCCTCCAGACTCACATTATAATAATCTAGAAGTTCCATTACCGCTAAAGGAGTTGGGGGAATAAAAGAGGACAATCGCTGAAACAGTCTACCAGCTGAAAGAGGATTTAAAGAATCTACATCTTTTTCAAAAGGAATATGAGAGCGTATTTCATTTGTGTTGAGAGAAGATGGTAATGGTTGCTGCAGAATAATTCCATCTACCATGGAGTTGTTTGAAAGTGTTTCGATTGTAACTATTAATTCTTGAGTTGAAGTACTTTCATTTAGCTGCTTTAATTGATACTCCATTCCAATTTTTTTTGCGGCTCTTGCTTGGTTCTTCACATACCAAATAGAATCTGGAGCATCTCCAACGACAACAGAAGCTAAACAAGGTTTTCGGGAAGATAACTTAGAAATCTCCTCCTGCATTTTTTTTCGAATGGATTGGGAGAGAGATTTCGCTTCCATTATAATAGGGTTTGACATAGGCAACCTCCCAGGGGGTAGTTTTTTCGATCTGTGGGTAATACGAATTTTCCGATTTACCATTTGTATAAAACAAATCTCCAGCAAAGGCAGTTGATAATGTAAACAAATGATCTCGTTTATCCTCCACCGGAATAGTCAACATGTATAATTTTCGCAATGAAGTCGTATAAAAGTTCTGGATAGATTGGAATCGTCCTTTTTGAAATTCTTCCCAATCAGGTATCAATAAATGACTTTTACCAATTCTACTTTTTTGTTTTTTTAAACCGACACTAATACCGGTAAGAACTTCTTCTAGTTCATCCTTCAAGCTAGATGCATTGGAGATTGTTCCAAAGGAAGTGGCAGCATTGGAAAGGTGATAATCTGCCTGCATGAGGGATAATCGCGATTCTTTGTGTTTCATCTCGTGAAGATAGGAATAACCAAATAAAATAAGGGCTTTCCATACAAAATAGAGAAAAGTAAAGAAGTGGATCATCTCTTTTGATGATATTTTTGAATAATATCCTTTTTCCAGAATGAAAAAGGATATTTGATGTTGTAATGAAACAGAGACTGATTTTAACAAATCAGTCTCTGTTTTTAATTCATATTCAGTAACATTCTTCTGAGCTGCATGAAACCATTCTGCAACATGACAGGAAGAACGTAGTTCCATGACTCTCGTTATCGTTTACGATATTGACGGTCTTTTCGAGCTCCTCTGAGTCCGGCTTTGGCTCTTTCTTTAATTCGTATATCGCGAGTAAGAGCACCTTTATCTTTATAGGTTCTTTTTGCATCAGGATCAAATTCAACAATTGCCTGTGCAATTCCATGTCTGCAAGCTTCTATTTGTGAAGAGGAACCGCCACCTTTCACTTTAATGCGAATATCAAACTGACCGTCTTTCTTTCCAAATCGAAAGATGTCCATAATTCGTTTTTGTTGCAGGTCAGAAATAAAATAATCTTTGAAATCTTTACCGTTAATCCGTAATTGTCCGTTGCCTGGTCGTAGAACAATACGTGCAATCGAGCGTTTACGGTAACCAGTCGTTAGAATTGGAGTTGTTGCCATAATATTCTTATCTCCTTAGATAGTTATTCGGATTGGTTTTTGTGCTTCGTGTTTGTGATTAGCTTGATTAAAAATCCGTAATTTTGTCATTTGCTTTCGAGCCAAAGTACCATTTCTAATCATACCCCATACGGCTCGATACATCATTCTGGAAGCATCTTTTTTACGCTGCCTGAATGCAGGAGTTTTACTTAAACCACCAATGTAGCCAGAATGACGATAGTAAATCTTTTTAAGCTCTTTGTTTCCAGATAATTTTGCTTTGGCTGCATTTGTGATGATGACAAAGTCACCTACATCAGCATTAGGAGAATATTCGGGTTTATTCTTTCCCATAATAATCTCGGCTGCTTTTTGAGCGACTCGACCTAATACTTGACCCTCAGCATCAATTAAAAACCATTTCTTTGGTATCTCATGTTCAGTATAAAAATGCGTACTCATATTTTACCTCTATCAATTTGTCATTAAACAGCACACAAATGCCATTGTATTATATTTGTTCAAACAATTGTTATAATTTACATAAACAAAACCAAAAATCAAGGAGAGCCTGTAATTATTTGACATTAATGTTGTGTATAGTATAAGTATATAAGCTTATACAAGAATTCCTAGGAGGAAGTATGAAACTTTCAAGTTACGAAATACAAAACAATATTGCAACAGCCCATGTTGATTTTACGAAAGAAGAAATGGATGGATATTTTACTTCTTTGTATAAAGAATATGCTCCTTCTATAAATATCCCTGGATTTCGAAAAGGAAAAGCTCCTTTGAATCTTCTAAAACAACATATCAATCCCGTTCGATTCCGAGAAGATTTGCTTTTGAGTATAGGAGAAAAAGCCATTGTATTACTGTTAAAAGAAAAAAAGGATGAAGAATTTATTGATTATCCTAAAATTGATTTCAAAGAAGACCCTGTAGAAGGTGAATCCTATACACTAATCCTAAAAGCCGATTTGTATCCATCGGTTACACTTCCCTCGATCAAAGATAGCAAAATCGAAGTTAAAAAACCCTCTTCAGCTGAAGAAATATATGAACGCAAACGAAATGAATTTTTAAATGTGTATGCCACCTGGGAGCCCATCGAAAACAATCCAAAAATTGGAGATTACGCTGTAATTGAATACTCTCAAATCCCAGAAGAAGAAACCGAAGAAGAACCGAAGGGAAATACATCCATGATTGAGCTCGGAAAAAACACACTTTTCCCCGATTCAGATGAAAAAATAATGAAATTATCTCCAGGAGAAGATGTTACCATACCCTACAAAACTGCTTCTAAAGAAATGAGGTTCAAGGTAAAACTTATTAGCTACAAAAAGAAGATTGTCCCCACCTTGGATGAAGCACTGTTAGAAAAATCAAATACCAAAGGAACGGTTGAAGAATTTGAAAACAATCTAAAAAAAGAAGCTGAACAAGAACATGAAAAAATGGAAGAAGATATCAAAATTACAGGTATACTTGAACATTTACTAAAAGAATCCAAATACGATTCCATTCCTGAAAATTTACTAAAGAGTTACAAAAATATGGAAATTCAAGAGTTTGAAAAAAGTTTAGAGCAATCGAAACTTAGCTTGGAAGACTTTTTAAACAGAAACAATATTTCCAAAGAGGACTTCGAAAAACAAGTTACACCTCGTGCTGAAAACCGGATGAAAGTAGATCTGATTATTCGTCAACTTCACAAAGATAATCCCGAGACAAAGATTGATGAATCTGAACTTGAAAGCAAAATTAAAGAATTTTTGGGAACATATACCGTAGAGGAACAAAAGAAAATTAATACCGAAACACTTGATAATGTTATGCGAGATCGACTGGTTCGAAGAAACGTAATGGATTTCCTATTAAAGGAAACACCGGTACAATTTTCTAAAAAGTAATTATTGCTAAAAGGTGTAGAATGCAAATTCCGTGGGTTATAGAAAAAACTGAACATGGGGAACGACAGTACGACATTTATTCTCGTTTGCTGCGAGATCGTATTGTATTTCTTGATGGCTCTCCATTAACTGAAAACGCAGCCAACATTATCGTAGCTCAGTTATTGTTTTTGGAGGCGGATAATCCTTCCCGCGACATTTCTATCTACATTAATAATCCGGGCGGTGTAGTCAGGGGTGGTCTGGCTATCTACGACACAATGCAGTATATAAAACCAGACATAAAAACAATTTGTATTGGTTTGTGTGCTAGTATTTCTGCAGTTCTTTTAGCAGCTGGAACACCCGGTAAGCGATACGCTCTTCCTCATTCCAAAATTATGATTCATCAACCATCTGGTGGATTGATTGGAAAAGCTTCGGACGTTGATATTTATACAAACCAGCTTAAACAGGAGCAAGAAACACTGAACTCTATCCTTGCTAAACATACAGGTCAATCAATAGAAAAAGTAGCTTCCGACACAAAACAGGATACGTTCTTTACGCCACAAGAAGCGAAGAATTACGGACTGATTGATCGAATATTCTAAGGAGGAAGACCTACTTGTAGGCAAATATGAAGAAATTTTCATCAAAAACATCGATAACAGAAGATAATATGCATTTTTTTAAACAGGCTCCTTTGGTGCCTATTCGGAACGTGGTGCTCTTTCCAAATGTTGTACAACCCCTAACTGTTGCACGAAAAAAGTCGATAGAAGCCATCGAAGATGCTTTAAAAAAAGATCGCTTAATTGTTCTTACTTCACAAAAACGTGAAAAAGTAGATAATCCTGAACCTCATGAACTATACAATGTCGGAATTGGAGCAGAAGTACTACAGGTAATTCGGGTTCCAGATGGAACACTACGTGTTATTATTGAAGGATTTGCCCGAGTGTCCATTGATTCCATTGAAAAAGTTCGTAATCACTATGTAGCAGAAGTTACTCCCTATGAAGGTATACGAATTGATCCCGAGATAAAAGAAGCACTTCAAAAAGAACTTGTTGATTCATTTGAAGAGTATTACAATCTAAACAAACGCTTATCACCAGAGAATTATGTTGATCTCTCCAGTGTGACAAGTATGGAAAAATTAAGCAATTTAATTTCCTCTTACATTATTCTACCTGTACAAGAAAAACAACAACTCCTTACCACATTTAATGGTGAAGAGCGATTTTTCAAACTAATCGAGTTTTTAAAGAGAGAAATCGGTGTTTTACGACTACAAAAGAAAATTGACTCAGAAGTTCGAGAAAAATTTGATAAAACACAACGAGAATACTACTTACGGGAACAACTCCGAGTTATTCAAAAAGAACTTGGAGAAGGCGATGGTGAATTTTCTGATGATATCGAAAAATACCGACAGAAAATGCACGACAAAAAACTTCCTGAAAATGTAACAAAAAAATTGAATGAAGAAATTACCCGGTTGGCAAAAATGCCCCCAATGATGGCTGAATCCGGTGTTGTAAGAAATTATATTGAGTGGGTGTTAGCATTACCATGGAATAAAGCTACTGAAGATGAACTCGATATAAAGAAAGCAAAAACAATGCTTGACGAAGATCATTACGGTCTGGATGATGTTAAAGAACGTATTCTTGAATATCTGGCTGTGTGTAAACTAAGTGACAAAATTAAAGCTCCCATATTATGTCTTGTTGGCCCTCCCGGTGTTGGTAAAACATCTCTTGGTCGTTCTGTAGCAAGAGCCATGAGTCGTAACATAGTCCGTATTTCTCTGGGTGGAATTCGAGATGAAGCTGAAATTCGTGGACACAGAAGAACCTATGTTGGAGCTATGCCGGGTAGAATCATTCAGGGAATGAAAACAGCAGGGACAAAAAATCCTGTTTTCTTACTTGACGAAATAGACAAAGTAGGAAACGATTTTCGAGGCGATCCTTCTTCCGCCCTTCTTGAAGCATTAGATCCAGAACAAAATACTACATTTAGTGATCATTTCCTTGAAATTCCCTACGATCTATCGAGTGTCTTCTTTATTACTACTGGAAACGTACTTCATACTATACCAAGTGCATTGCGAGACCGAATGGAAGTCATAACCATCCCCGGATACACTGATGAAGAAAAGTACCATATTGCAAAAGACTTCCTGGTTCCAAGACAATTGGAAAATACTGGTCTAAAACCCTCCAATGTTTCCATTTCAGAAGAAGCATTAAAAACAATTATTGCTGACTATACTCGGGAATCAGGAGTGCGTAACTTAGAACGACAAATTGGAAAAATCTTTCGACAGATAGCCATGAAAAAGGCAAGCTTAAAGAGTTTCCGAAAAGTACAGGTCGCTCCCAAAGATCTCATTAAATATCTAAAGGTCCCAGTGAATCGTCATGAAGTCGCTGGGAAAAACTATGATCCCGGGATTGCTACTGGCCTTTCAGTAACACAATTTGGAGGAGAGATTCTCTTTATTGAAGCAATTTCTATGAAAGGAACAGGAAAATTAATCCTAACTGGTCAACTGGGAGATGTTATGAAAGAATCTGCCAGAGCTGTTTTAAGTTACATACAGAGCAATGCTGATTATTTTGGAATCCAGCCCGATTTCATTGAAAAGAACGATATCCACTTACACTTTCCTGAAGGAGCCATACCAAAAGATGGTCCTTCAGCGGGAATCGCAATTTTTTCAGCACTCATTTCCCTTCTTACCGGAAAACCTATCCCTGCTTCCATTGCAATGACTGGAGAAGCTACACTCATTGGTCGAGTACTTCCCATAGGCGGTTTAAAAGACAAACTCCTTGCCGCACAAAGAGCAGGAATAAAAAAAGTATTAATTCCACAGGAAAATGAAAAAAATCTCATTGAAATTCCAAAGGATATTCAAAAGAAATTACAAATCGTTATTGTGAATGACCTAAAAGAAGTTTATAAAGCGATATTCAAAGATAGATAGATGAGAGTTTACTAACAGAAAGAAAGTGCTACAATACAAGTATGGATACAATTGGAACAATATTAAAGAAAAAAAGAGAAGAGCTTGGGTACGACCTTACAAAGGTTTCAGAAGATACAAAAATACGAAAAAAATATCTTGAAGCAATTGAAAACGGAACCTATAACCAGATTCCAGATGAAGTATATACACGAAGTTTTTTACGGATTTATGCTGATTACCTAGAGCTTGATCAAGTTTTTATACTGAAACGTTTTTTTGATGAAACCGCTCCGGTTGAAAAAGTAAGTGCCAGTCATTCTTCCTCTTTTGCATGTCCTTTGCAATCCTTCTTTAAATCCAACTTACAGTGGATTATTATCATTGTTATTGTAGCACTTATCGTTGGTTTTTCTGTCTGGGGTATTACTACAAAAGTCTTGTCCTCCAGAAATTCAAATGAACCAGCTTCGAATGAATCTGTAACTGAAACTCAGCCCCCTCTTCCACCCACTACAGAAGAAACACCTCCTGTTGTGGATACTCCTTCAGATACCCCTGTTGTTATCCCTGAAAATCTACCTGTAAATCCATTTTTCGATCGATTACTTATTGAAATTTTTGCCAACACACAAAATGAGCAAAGTTGCTGGGTATTACCTTATGTTGATGGTTACAAAAAGGAATCTTATTTTCTTCGTGGCACAACAGATAACGCCATTTACGAATGTAAAGAAAGTTTCCGAATTGAGCTTGGAAATGCTGGCATTATTTCCTTTAACATCAATGGTTTTCAAGTAACAAACCTTGGTGAAATAGGAGATGTTGTTAATATTGATATTACACTTAAACAAGAAGAATATATTCTTCTTGACGTAATCAAGAATGGGATAGTGATTGATACAAGACGATTTGACAAAACAACAGCAACACCCTAAGAAAAAAGCTTCTTTTATTAATTTGGGTTGTGCTAAGAATAGAGTTATTACTGAAAAAATTGCTTTTCTTCTATTGAGCAATTTTATTTCTGTTGTTCCTGAATCAAACGAAACCAATTATTTTCTAATAAATACATGCGGTTTTCTTGAAACAGCCCGACAAGAAACCGAATTTTTTATTCAAAATGTCATCGATACATATTCAGTTCCCCATAAAAATATTATCGTATTTGGTTGTTATGCTTCCCGTTTCCCCGATCGGCTTCGGGAACAATTTCCAGATATTACAATTATTGAAGATAGAGACCCGATAGCAGGGATTGCTAAGTGGCTATCCTCTCCAGTTGATTATACGAAACGTATGATAACCACTTCCAACTTTGCCTATCTGAGAATCTCAGAAGGCTGTAGTAAACAGTGTGCGTACTGCCTTATCCCTTCTATCAAAGGTCCCTACCGTAGTTTCAGCAAAGAAGACATCCTACGGGAATGTAACTTTATATCAACACGATTTCACGTTAAGGAACTGATTCTTTTAGCCCAGGACACATCCTTATACGGATCGGATCTGCAATCCCAAGACACACTTATCTCTCTAGTAGATTCTATACAGAAGTTAAGAGCCTTTCGATGGATTCGTGTTTTATACCTATATCCCACTTTCTCCGTTGAGAACATTCGTAAATTATTATCAATTCGATCTGTTGTTCCCTACCTTGACATCCCCTTGCAACATCTGCACCCCGATATCCTAACTAGCATGAAGCGACCACCGAATGCAATTGATTCGGTTGCATCCTACATATCTCTTCGCAAAGAATTTCCAACACTTGCAATTCGTTCCACCTTTATCGTTGGATACCCCGGAGAAACAGAAAGTCAGTTTCAATTTCTCTTGTCGAACTTACAAAAGTATCCACTAGATCGAGTAGGTTTCTTTACATATTCAAGAGAGCAATTTACTTCCTCCTATGACCTTCCAAATCAAATACCCGAAGAAGTAAAAATACACCGACTGCAGGAAGCATATGCAGTGCAAGAAAAGATTTCGCAAAAATTGGATACCGGATTTATCAATACAAATCTTCCGGTTCTTCTTGAACATTTCGGATATCATTCGCAGGCTTTTTATGGAAGAAGTACACGTGAATCCCCCGATGTCGACTTACGTGTCCAGGTAAAGGGGGATACAAGTTGGTTGCAATCAAAAATTGGCAGCATCCTACCTTGTTCAATAAAAGAAGTAACACCTGATCTAATAAAGGCATCCCCTTTATGACACACTCCGATATACTACACAAGGTAATCAGACAAAACAAAATCTATGCAGAATTACTCGTGGATGGTTTAGCCCAAAATAAAGCTACATTAAGTATTGCTGAGTCTATCACGGGTGGGCTACTATCCTCCACAATAACCGACATACCTGGAAGTTCAAAAGTTTTCCTAGACGGATTAGTTACCTACTCTATTGATGCAAAAGTGAAACGTCTTGGTCTTGACCAAGACACAATTAATACCGATGGAGTGATTTCAATGGAAACAGCCAAGAATATGGCACTAGCGGTTCGAAAAGGACTCTCTACAGAGTACTCCATTGGAATTACTGGGAATGCAGGTCCTACTGTTAATCAAAAGGGAACCTCAGTAGGTTTGTTTTACATTGCTGTCTGTTCCCCACGACAAAAAATGGATTCCATTTCCCATTCTATATCATCAGATTATACTAGAATGGAAATTAAACATATAGCAGTTCAAAAAACGTTATCATTTTTTCTTACAAATATATTGAATATTCAACTGGATAAATGAAAGACTACTTTGAAAGGAGTTCGCATGAACGAACGTGATAAAGCTTTAGAATCAGCAATGATGCAAGTTACAAAATCGTATGGAAAAGGATCCATTATGAAAATGGATACTGACTATTTTGTAAAAAGAGGAGCAGAAGAAGCCATTTCATCTGGTATTCTTACGCTCGATATTGCACTGGGCATAGGAGGCTTTCCAAGAGGTAGAGTTATTGAAATTTATGGATCGGAAGGTTCAGGAAAAAGTACGGTTGCTCTTAAGGCATTAGCTGAAGTTCAAAAGAAAGGTGGAAAAGCTGTCTATATAGATGCCGAACACGCACTTGACCCAAACTATGCAACCCAATTGGGCGTTAATATGGAAGACTTAGTCATATCTCAACCTGATTACGGAGAACAAGCATTAGAAATTGCAGAAATTATGATCCGTAGTGGTGCTGTTGATTGTATCGTAATTGACTCAGTTGCAGCCCTTGTTCCAAAGGCTGAATTAGATGGAGCAATGGGTGATTCACAAATGGGTTTACAGGCAAGATTAATGTCCCAGGCAATGAGAAAACTAACAGGGGTTTTAAATAAATCCAAATGTACAGCAATCTTTATTAACCAAATTCGAGAAAAAATTGGAATTGTTTTTGGAAATCCCGAAACAACAACAGGTGGAAGAGCTCTTAAGTTTTACTCCACTATTCGATTAGAAACAAAAAGAGGAGAATTACTAAAAAGCGGCACCCTGCCAATTGGTCAAACAATTCGAATAAAAATTGTGAAGAACAAAGTAGCTCCCCCCTATCAAAAATGTGAATGTGAGTTAATGTATGGGAAGGGCATTTCACACGAGGGTCAGGTAATTGACCTTGCAGTCGAAAAAGATATTATTCACAAGAGTGGTTCCTGGTATTCATATCAAGATCAGAAGGTAGGACAGGGAACTGAAAATGTGAAAAAGTACTTACTGGAAAATTCGGATGTTTTATCTGAAATAGAAACGAAAGTTAAAGAGGCATATGGGATGGTGAAAAACACTCCACCCCAGAAAAATGATAAGCCAAAAGCAAAACAAAAAGAGAAAAAAGCTTAATTGCAAAACGAAAGCTCTACGTCTTCTACAAAGACGTGCTTACTTTTCTTGGGAACTCACACATAAGTTAATTACTTTAGAGTACCCCGAGAGTGAGGTTGTAAACACTATTCAACTTTGCAAAGAAAGTATGCTACTAGACGACGTAACACTTTTCAAGTATCATATTGATGCTATGCAAAAGCAAAAAAAATGGGGTCGATACAAAATTCGGCATGTATTATTACAGAAACAATTACCGCAAGAAATTGTGGAACAGATGATAGAAAGGTTTTATTCTTATAAGGTTGAAGCAGAAATGAAAAAGATTCTTATCGAACAAAAAGAAAAAGAATACTTGCATGATTCCCCAATGAAGAAAAAACAGAAAATATACACTTTTCTATACAGCCGAGGTTTTTAATCGGTCCGCTAGACGGAGGAACCATAATGAATTCTGGAATTGCAATTGCAATTGGAATAGTAATAGGATGTATAGCTACATATTTTGTCCTACAGATTGTAGCTCAGAAACGAAAGAAAAATGCGCAGGAATCTGCTGAACAAATTATATCGATTGCACAAGACGAAGCAGAACGTTTAAAAAAAGAGATAATTCTTCAGGCAAAAGATGAATCGTATAAAATTAAGAGTAAATATGATCATGATTACAACGAAAAACAGAAGCAGATCCAAAAAAAGGAAAATTATTTACAGAAAAAAGAATCTGATTTAGATCGAAAAATTGACAATATTGATCGTAAACAAAAATCGCTAAATCAAAGAGAATCTGAAATTCAAAAGATGAAAAATAAGGTTCAACAACAAGTTGACCAACAAGATAAAGAACTCTATCGCATTTCACAATTATCTGAAGAGGACGCCAAAAAAGAGCTATTTGAGAAATTAGAACAAGATTGTAACTATGAAATTGCCACTCGAATAAAAGCTCATGAAGATAATTTTAAAGAAGTTGCTGATCAAACAGCTCGTAAAATTGTCACAACAGCCATTCAAAGAATAGCTGTTGACCAAACATCAGAAACTACCATCTCAGTTGTACCTCTTCCCAGCGATGATATCAAGGGAAAAATAATTGGTCGAGAAGGACGTAACATCCGAATATTTGAGAGCTTAACGGGAGTTGACTTACTAATCGATGACACACCTGAAGTTGTTACAATCTCTTCTTACGAACCGGTCAAAAGAGAAATTGGAAAGCTAGCTCTTGAAAAACTAATTTTGGATGGACGTATCCATCCAGCCCGTATTGAAGAATTAGTTGAGGCAGCTAAGAAAGAAATTGATACAATTATCTTCCAGGAAGGAGAAGACACTCTCCTGGAACTTGGTATACGCACCATGAACCCAGAACTCATAAAGTTACTTGGTCGACTAAAATATCGATCCAGTTACTCACAAAATGTTCTAAACCACTCAAAAGAAGTAGCTCTGTTAAGTGCTGCCATGGCTGCTGAGATTCGAGAAAACGTAACCCGAGCAAAACGGGCTGGTCTTCTCCATGATATCGGGAAAGCAGTTGACAAAGAAATGGAAGGCTCCCATGCAATTCTCGGTGCAGAGATCCTGAAAAAATATGGAGAAAGCAACGAAGTTGTTAATGCCGCAGCCTCTCACCATGGTGATGTTCCAGCAAACTGTGTTATATCAGGTTTAGTACAAGCTGCTGATGCAATTTCTGCTTCACGACCCGGAGCAAGAAAAGAAGACGTAGAAGCTTACATTCGAAGAATTGAAACACTTGAGGACATATGTAACGATTTCACAGGTGTCGAAAAAAGCTATGCTGTCCAGGCAGGTAGAGAACTTCGCATTCTGGTAAAACCAACTGAAGTAGATGACATACTTTTGACAAAACTATCCTACGATATTGTTAAGCGTGTAGAAGACGAAGTGGAATATCCTGGACAGATAAAAGTAACCGTTATCCGAGAAACTCGATCCATTGCATATGCAAAATAACACTCTTCGTATCATATTTTTTGGTGATATTATTGGGAGACCCGGACGCAAGGCACTACATCGGTTCATGGAAGAACACCGAAATGAATTTGATTTTTGTATTGCTAACTGTGAGAATACATCCGGCGGAAAAGGAATCACCAAAAATCATGCTGCCGAATTACTTGAGGCTGGGATAGATGTTTTTACAAGTGGGAATCATATATGGCGGAAAAAAGAAATCATCCCTCATTTAGATGACTATTCCATCATTCGGCCCTTAAACTATCCCCCGGGAGCACCGGGTTCAGGTAGCATTATTATGCAATTTGATTCGGGTTTTAAAATCGGAGTCATTAATATTCTAGGAAGAGTTTTTATGGGCAATCCAATCGATTGCCCATTTCGTTCTATTCAATCAGAAATAGAAAGAATAAGTTCCATCACACCCATTATCTTTGTTGATTTTCATACCGAAACGACCAGCGAAAAAAAGGCGATGGGTTATTTTCTGGATGGAAAAGTATCCTGTATGGTTGGCACACATACGCATATTCAAACCAATGATGCCCAAATCCTTCCTAAAGGAACAGCCTATATAACCGATGCAGGGATGTGTGGTCCCAACAATTCCATTATTGGGGTAAAAGCAGACATCATTATACAAAATTACCTTACTCAAAGACCTGCTTTCTTCGAAGTCGAAACCGAAGGGGATCTTATTGTTAGTTATGTGATTGTTGAAATTGATAAAGTAACGGGGAAAGCATTAGATATCCGAGGAGATTATGTCTTGTACAAGGAGTAAGTACTTTCTGAAAACAATTGGATGTCAAATGAACACCTTTGACTCCAGCATATACGAACATATTCTCCAGCAATATGGGTATACCGAATGCCAGTCGCTTGAGGAAGCATCAATTATAATCATCAATACCTGTGCTGTTCGCGATAAATCAGTACAAAAAGCAGCAAGCCTTATTGGACAAGTAGCAGTTCTAAAAAAAGAGAATCCTAACATTTTACTTTGTGTAGTTGGATGTGCATCTGAACTTCTTCACTCAAAGGCATCTCAAAAGAAAACTATCGATTTTGTTTATGGAGCCTTAAACTCAACGTCCCTTCCAGACGCTTTCTATTCTTTTTTATCCAAAAAAGGGTTTTCCAACTTACTTCCTGAAACAATCGACAAACAAAGTTCCTGTAGATCAAAAAATACTGCCTACATCCCTGTCATTTTTGGATGCAATTCTTTTTGCACCTATTGTATAGTTCCGTATGTTCGGGGAAGAGAAAAGAGCAGAAGATTTCCTGATATACAAAAAGAAATTCAACATGCACTCGACAACCAAGCAACGGAAATTGTATTGTTAGGACAAAATGTAAATTGTTATGGAAAAGATTTTTCTCCCAGAGAAACCTTTCCTTCTTTGCTGCATAAAGTTGCCCAAATGAAAGAAATCAAACGTTTGGATTTTCTCACATCCCACCCAAGAGAATTTAATATTGATCTGTTAGAGGTTATAAAAGAACACCCCTCAATCGTTCGTCGATTTCACTTTCCAATACAAAACGGGGATAATGATATTCTTGCCAGAATGAAACGTGGTTATACAGTGGAAGAATACCTAGAGAAAATTTCATGGATTCGCAATTATTTTCCCAATGCCTCTATTACAACAGACATCATTGTAGGATTCCCCGGAGAAACTGAAAAGGCTTTTCAGAATACTCTTTCTGTTTTGGATAAAGCACGATTCGATTCTGTGTATGGTGCTGTTTATTCTCCTCGACCTTACACAAAAGCTGCAGAATTCCCAAATCAGATACCTCTTAAAGAAGGAAAACGAAGATTAAATCAATTACTTTCGGTTCAGAAACATATCACGAAAGAAAATTTGAATCGGTTTGTTCATACTAATCGAAGAGTATATATCTTGGATACATCTAACCCTGAACAGTATCTAGGCAAAACGTGGGAAGATCGACTTATACGTTTTAGACCACACCATTCTGTATCGTTGTCTGTTGGCGATGTAGTAAAGGTAGAGGTAACATCCAATACCGACTTTCTTCTGTACGGTACACAGGTAGTCTAATATGGCTTTACACCACCACTCTTCTTTTGAAGATATTGACAGATATGTTCAAAAACAAATTGAACCTGCACTAAGAAAAATTGATGCCATTCATTCCCAGAATTTCAGAAAAGTTCTGGCTGCTTTTCAGACAAATCAAGTATCTGAATTTCAACTACACCCAACGTATGGATATGGTCTTTGGGATCCTGGTACAACGATAACTGAATCAGTTTTTTCTACCCTCTTTCGTGCAGAAAAATCTTTGGTTCGACCACAAATTACCTCGGGTACCCAAGCTTTGTTTTTAATCTTGAATTCCCTTTTACAAAGAGATGACCTTCTCTTATGTGTAACAGGTTCGCCATATGAAACTTTAAAAAGTTGTATAGGAATCCAGGATCATTTCCCAGGTAATTTACTCGAAAAAGGAATTCAATACAAAGAAATGGAACTCATTTCGAAGAACACCCTGTCGCATGATGAAAAACAAAATATATCACAAGCAAAGCTTTGCTGGATTCAAAAATCTCGAGGTTACTCTCTTCGTCATACGATATCAAATAATCGAATCAAACAAATAATTAAAACCATTCGAACCATAAACCCATCTGTTATCATTGCAGTAGATAATTGCTACGGTGAATTTACAGAAACGTTTGAACCGATAGAATGTGGAGCGGATGTCTGTGCAGGATCCTTTATGAAAAATCCTGGTGCTGGTATTGCAAGAACGGGTGCATATATTGTTGGTTCATCTGCTTGTTTAGACAGGATTTCTTCCTACCTGGTAGCTCCTGGTTTAGGATATGAATTTATGCCAAATCTTGGTTTCAGTTACGAAATACTCCAGGGTCTTTTTCATTCTCCCTTAACGGTCAAAGAATCATTGTATGGGAATGTATATTTATCTTGTTTTTTGGAAGAATTAGGTTTTTTGGTCCATCCAAATTGGAACGATCCTCACTATGATATCGTTTTGGAAATTCAATGTAAATCGAAATCTATTTTAGAAATGCTTTCCGCAGGAGTACAGAAGTGCTCCCCCATTGATTCGCATGTAAAACCAGAACCTTTTCAACAAAATGGATATGAGCATCCTATTGTTATGGCAGGAGGAACGTTTGTTCCTGGTTCATCCATAGAATTTTCTGCGGATGGTTTTTTTCACGAACCCTATTATTTATATTATCAACCCGGCTTATACGCTGAGCAATCAAGAATTTTTGCCAACCATATTTGGAATGAAACCAGGTCACTGTAATGTGTGGTCGGTTCGCTTTAGCAAATCCTACTCCTCGTTTCGGTTCGATTGATATTTCCGCTTTACAGAAGTTACCTCCACAGTACAATATTGCACCTGGATCCTTCATTCACATGTTAGTAAAAAATGATGACAAATGTGTACAGTTGGTATCAAAACCTTGGGGAGTCCATTTACAATTCAGTAAAAACCAAGCCGAAAAACTAATTATTAATGCACGTTCTGAAACTGCTCATCAAAAACCTCTCTTTTCCAAAATGTATACATCAAAACGTTGCATCATTCTGGCTACTGGTTTTTATGAATGGAATAAACAGCATAATCCATATTACTTTTTTGATCCACAGTCTACATTACTGGGTCTTGCCGGTATATATAACAAAGAAGTCATTATATTAACGAAACCAGCTCTTGCTTCATTTCGAACAATTCACCACCGAATGCCAGTTCTTATATCTCCCTCTGATACAGAACTATGGTTATCAAGTGCAACTTCACTTGAACAGTTGAATAGTCTGTTACACAAAGACCAGAATTCGATGCTTTTTCATCCTGTTTCCACCCTTGTAAACTCCCCTTCTAATAATACTTCTATGTGTATAGAGCCAATCTCTGATCAACTATTTTCCTAAATTTTCATCTTTTCCTCTTGATTTTTTTTTAATATCACCTCAGAACGTTTGACAAATCGCTCCGTTGTGCTATACAAGAGGTTAGCAGGCGAATAATTCTTTTTTCGGAGGGTACCATATGAAAAGACTTTATAAATTTCTTTCTTTTGTATTAATTCTTCCTCTTTTCGTAAGCACTTTAACTGTTTCTGGAACCACACTCCCAAATTTCCAATTATCAGCACGAGGTTATTGCGGATTCAATTACCTTCAATGGGAAAAAGTTGATAATGCACATCGCTACTACATATATAGGGGTATAGGTTCCGGTAATCAAAGCAAGATGCCGCTAACAGATTTTCCAATAAGTGACACTCATTACAAAGATTCAAAGAATATTGCTAATGGAACCACTTACTGCTACTTTGTAGTTGCATTTGATGCTGATAACAATCGTATTGCAACTTCCAACGAAGCATGTGCAACTCCATCCTGTCCACAGGATGAAAGCGAATGTCTAACAAATTTAAAGTACCAGGTTAACAATAGAAAGTATTGGGTAAATGACGTAGAAAAAGGTCCCATGGAAACTTCTCCAGTTATCCAGTGGGATAGAATGTTTCTGTTAATTTCATATGTTGCAAAAGAGGTAGGTGCCTCAATTGGATGGGATGGTACAACTCGAACTGTAAAGATTGTAACAATTAGTGGAACTACCATTGAATTCCAGATTGGAAACAACAAATACAAGTTAAACGGAGTTGAACAGTTTATAGATCCCCACAACCCATCCGTTGTACCATTTATTAAAGAAGGCCGCTCATTGATGCCATTAAGGGTTACAGCTGAAGCTCTTGAAACAGAAAAAATCGAATGGTACGGGGATACTCGTATTGCTGAATTAATTTTTAAAAACAAAGGCAGATGTGACTGTATATGTCCGTGTCCAGAATATGCACCCTATGCAAATGATTATTGCATGGTGTCAGGTTGTCATTTGGAGTACCATAAAAACTCAACAAGTTTAACTCATGCAGAAGAAATGTGGGTTCCGGTAAAAGCAATTCCATGTACTGATGCCGACTCCAAGGATCCTGGATGGCGATCAGCATGTAAACTCCCTGCAGGACCAACTCCTCATGCTGGTACATCTGACGATCCTTATTCCCCATGGGAAACCATTTATCGTAACGGAGGCTGCTGGGTATATCCTGACATGCCCGTTTGGAATGCAGCTCCAAACCAAGATATAAGTACTATTTATCGACATAAATTTAAAAATCCAAGATGTACACACTTACGACTAGACTTATTTGTTGATGATGAAGTAGATGTATATTTAGATGGAATGACAGATGAACACTTCATTGGTACAGCAAAAGGTTTTTGCAATGCTTCGTCAATGAAAGCATACAATGTACAGCCCGGAGAGCATGTACTTTACTTTATTCACAAAAATATCACTGCTCCATTGTATGGTTTAATCTATGGGATTAAGTGTATTCCATGCGAAGATCCATCTCCGAATGAAATGGGAAGAATTATTGCAAAGGTATACTGCGATAATCCTACTGCAATGATTCCCGTACCAAACGTAGGAATTAAAGTGCTAAAAGCATCAGATAGCACCATCGTGTGGTCTGGTCACACCAATTCAACTGGTTTAGCCGATACTTCGTATAGCTTAGCTCCGGGCAATTACAAAGTAGTACCCTTCATTAATGGAACAAAATGCAAGAGTATTTCTCCCCTTTCCCACAATATTACTGTAGTGGCTGGAACTGAAAAAGAAGCTAGATTTGTTTGCAAATGTGGGGAAGAAAATGAACAAGGTGGTCGCATTATTGTTCACGTACCTGAAGAATGTATTAAAGGAACAAAAGTTTGGATTTTCAATGAAGAAACAGGGGATGAAGTATGGCATGGGTATGCAAATGACAATGGTGTATTTGATACTGATTGCAAACTAAAATGCCCTGCCACCTACAAAATTGTACCCAAAAATCCAAATTGTGTATTCTTCCCTGAAGAGCAAATTGTGGATGTTCCTTGTTGTCCAGAAGTTGTCAAAGTAGAATTCCAATGTGAATGTGACCACCCCGATGAAGGTGGACGCATTCTTGTTAAGATGCCAGAAGAATGTCTAGACAACACCGTGGTTTATATCTATGCTGATGATGGCACGATTGCATGGAAAGGTGTTGTCAATGAAGATGGTGTCTTTGACACTGGCTGTACGTTAAAATGCCCTGCAGTGTATAAAGTCGTACCGAAAAATAAATATTGTGAATTTTTCCCTGAAGCAAAAAGTGTAGAAGTTCCCTGTTGTCCAGAAATTGCAATTGTTCGATTTGAATGTGAATGCGATCATCCCAGTGAAGAATACTGTGGGTGTATTGTTCGAATGACAACACAAGAAGATTCCGATGGTTTCTATTCAATCTATTTCAAAAAAGATTGCTCAGATGATCCACCCGTATATGACATGGTCATTCGATTCCCTGGTTCTCTATTAGACACCAACCTAGGTTTGAGTGTTCTTGACTACTTTAATAGTGTACCTGGCGAAGTTCCCGATAAATACGCCTGTATTGATGTAAAAGTAAACGCTATGGGAGAAGCCATAGAGTGGTCTGCTCATCCTGATCGTAAACCATGCTGTGGAGAAGACGAAGGCGGCCGCATAGTTGTATATATGCCTCGAGAATGTATCGATGGAACTGTGGTATATATATACTCAGAAGCTGGGGACGTTGTATGGAAAGATAAAGCCAACGACGAAGGAGTATTTGACACAGATTGTACTCTAAAATGTCCTGCTATGTACAAAGTTGTACCTCGAAATCCAAACTGTGTGTTTTATCCCGAATCAATCGAAGTTAAAGTACCTTGTTGTCCAGAAATTGCCAAAGTAGCATTCCAGTGTGAATGCGACCAACCTCATGAAGAGGGTCGTATTATAGTTCGGTTACCGAAAGAATGTGTAGATGGTACAGTCGTTCATATATTCAGTCAAGAAACTGGCGATGAAGTATGGCATGGACCAGCCAACGACGAAGGAGTATTCGATACAGATTGTACTCTAAAATGTCCTGCTATGTACAAAGTTGTACCTCGAAATCCAA
>CAYRBR010000024.1:0-20517 GCA_964422555.1 uncultured Caldisericota bacterium
GCGATTTCATTAGGGATGAATGAAAAGGTGCAGAAACTTTTAAAGGAATGCACATCCGAGCTCCTTCTTTTTTAGCAAATTCGGGGGCTTTCTCCATTGCTGCGTTTTCCCCTGAAATGACAATCTGCTTTTTTGCGTTTATGTTTACTGCCTCTGCGATTCCAAATTCGGAACATTGTTTGCAAATAGAAAGAACGGCAGGTAGTTCAAGTCCAATAATGGCACACATCCCTCCCGGTGTTTTTTGTGATACATTCTGCATTATTTTTCCACGATAGGCAGTAAGACGAAGACCATCTCTGAACGAAAAAACATTGGCAGCATATAAAGCGCTAAACTCACCTAGGCTATGACCAGCCATGAAGGTTGGAATCAGATTCTTTTCTCTGCACCATTCAAAGTAACAGGCACTGATTGTATATAGCAAAGGTTGAGTATTTTGAGTTTGTGTGATTTCTGAATCTGAAAAAGAATCAATTGAGCGATTCATTTCCTCTGAAAAAATAGAAAAAAATTCATTTTTCTTTTTTGAATCAGGAATGCAGTCAAGCATCCCACTGTATTGTGAACCTTGTCCCGGAAATAAAAAAGCAAGATGATTCATGGTGTGTCCCTCTTTCGTATTTTAGGCTAAGATACTACTATTTATCTTCAAGTGAAATGTGTATCCTAAAGTGGAAGCAGCTTTTTTACTAAAAAGCATTCGACTTAGAAAAATTTCGAAATAATCCATCACAGGTGATAAAGAAGTATCAATTTCTAAGTTCAACCAAATTTCTTTGTTTCCCTGTATTGCCAACAAAGAAGAATTTTGCACTGCAAAGTTAACCCGATCATGGATATCGAATTTCGTTTTATTTTTTTCTCGAACTCTGCTTTGGCGAACATCTGATTTATCAGCAATTACAAATACGGCAGAGATTGAATCAGTTATTTCATTTGTAGTTTCATCATGATTTGCAATGGCGGTTATTATTCGACTTATATGAGAGATGTCAACGTGGAGTTCGCGAAGTAGTTGGAATGCCATAATAGACCCAGCAACAGAGTGGTTTTGTCTCCCGGTTACATTGCCAATATCATGCATATAGGCGGCAATACCAACTAGTTCTCTTTCTTCATCTGAAAACGATAATTTATCTGCAAGCATAAGAGCTCTTTTTGTAACCATATTAATGTGATTTAATCCATGATCTGTGAATCCCAAGGCACCCAAATAGTCATCTGCCTTCTGGATCAGCTCTTGAATGTCCTTCACTTTTCTAATGTCTGCTAAGGTGATCATTTTGTGCCTTTCTTTTTCTTTCCTCTTCTCCCGCTTCATATTTTTCAAGGAACTGATTCATAAACAAAGTGTATTCTCCATTTTTTATAGCAGCCTTTGCCTTGCCAACCATATTGTGAAGAAAATGAATATTATGAATGCTTCCCAGCGTGGATGCAAGTATTTCATCTGCTTTATATAGGTGCCTGAGGTATGCCTTGGAGTAGTTACGGCAAGTATAACATGTGCAATCTTCTTCAACGGGGGAAAAGTCTCGTTCAAATTTTTTGTTTGTAAGGGTAATTCTTCCATTCTTAGTGAACAAAGTTCTGTTTCGGGCAATTCTTGTGGGAAGAACGCAATCGAACATATCGACTCCCATTGAAATGCCTTTTAAGATACGATATGGATCTCCTACTCCCATCAAATAAACAGGACCGCTTTTTAATTGAGGAGCAATATGGGCAGTTATTTCTTCGTAAATATCGCGAGGTTCTCCTACGCTTAATGAGCCGATAGAATATCCTGGGAAACCAATTTCTTGGAGTCTTTCCATACACTCCTGTCGTCCTTCTTTTGTAAATCCTCCCTGTACAATTCCGAACAAAATTTGTGTT
The DNA here is from genome assembly GCA_964422555.1 of uncultured Caldisericota bacterium. Lineage (GTDB taxonomy): Bacteria > Caldisericota > Caldisericia > UBA6126 > UBA6126 > JAGLCW01. Next base: position 1,882 of record CAYRBR010000024.1, read on the forward strand.
TCGTTTGGTTCCATTTTTTCCTTTGAAATTCTTGCCCATCGAACAGTTGTTTCTGTTGATTCAGCAACTTGTTTCTTTTTTGTTCCAAAGGGTGTACAGATATCTAAGGGCATCATGATATCTGAACCTAGGTTATTTTGAATTTGAACCACTTTTTCGGGAGTGAAAAAATGTTTTGAACCATCTCGAAAGGATCGAAATTCAACTCCATTATGCAGAATTTTCTTCATCTGCGATAAAGAAAACACCTGAAAACCTCCACTATCTGTGAGGATAACACGATCCCAGTTCATAAACTTATGCAAACCACCTGCTTCTTTCACTATCTCATCCCCAGGTTGTAGGTAAAGGTGGTACGTATTCGATAAAATGATGGGAATGTTGATGTCGTACAATTGTTCTACTGTACAGGCTTTTACTGTGGCACAAGTCCCAACTGGCATAAAAACTGGGGTTTCGACAATCCCATGTTCTGTTTCGTAGGATGTTATTCGTGCATTGGATGTGGGATCCTGGTGTTTGATGTGAAAATGTATAGATTTTCTCATATTAACCCATTTTTTCCAATTTTTTAACAAATTCGTTGTCCATATATTGGAAGCCTTGTTCCCAGAATTTTGCATCCTTTAAGTTAATTCCAAGTTTGGACAATAAGGTTTCTGGAGACTCTTTTCCACCACTTCTAAGAAGTTCTTTGTAAAGAGGAATAAAATCTTGACCCATTTTTTTGTATTGTTGGTAAAGAGCTATTACAAGAAGGTTGGCAAAGTTATAGGCATATACATAGAAAGGAGTTCTGAATATATGGGGAATAGTTGCCCATTCAAATGAGTATTCTTCTGGTATAGAGACAACGTCTCCAAAAACGTTTTTCAGTTCGTTTCTATACAATTCGGAAAGATCATCCCAATTTGCGCTACTCTTTTCTTGAATAAGCTTATGAGACCGTAACTCAAATTCAGTAAACATATTTTGTCGGAAGGTGGTGGCAATCATATCTTCCATTTTTGATGCAATGAAGTCTGCTTTATCATTTTCACTTAAGGAGGGGAGAAGATGATCCATTAATATCATTTCTCCGAAAACAGAGGCTATTTCTGCCATAGTTAACGGTGTGTGATAATTCCATACGTTCTGATCTGAGGAAAGTGTTCCATGAATTCCATGTCCAAGTTCGTGTGCTAGGGTCATCAGATCTCTTGTATTTCCTGTGTAATTCACTAAAACAAAGGGTTTGCGATTGGGGATGACGTAGGAACAAAAAGCTCCTCCTCGTTTCCCCTTCCGAATATCAGAGTCGACACGACCTTCTTCAAAGAATTTCTCGACAATGGTTCCCAATTCGGAATCAAAATTTGAATACGCCGTTATGACCGTTGCTTTTGCTTCTTCAAATGGAATTTCTTTTCTGTTCTGATTAAGGGGAGCATAAATGTCTGCAAGGGACATTTCTATATTTAGTTTTTTTGCTTTCCATGCATAGTATTTTTGTACCAGTGATGTCTGGTTTGAAGTAGTTTTGATAAGTGTATCAACAGTTTCATTTTGAATTTCATTATCAAGATTTTTTCGATGTATAGGGCTGGAGAAATTTCTTAATGAGGATTCCAAATCGTATTGTTTTACAATTGCATTGTATGTTTTGGCAATCGTGATTTTGTCATTCTCATATCGGGCAAAGAATTGCTTCATTGCGTTTTGTCGAACGGATTGATTTGTGTGAAACCGCAGTGCTCTAACTTGAGGACCAGTGAGTACTTTTTCTTCTGATTGGATAGTGATGGGAAATTCATAATTGTCTGTTACGCTTCCATACAAATCTGAAAAAGCATTGATAGAACAATTTTGCATGGCAGACAAAATACTCTCTTCTTTTACAGAGAGGACGTGTTTTTTGGAATCAATCAGCTTATGAAGAACATGTTTAAAGTCGGTTAATACAGGATTATTTTCAAATCCTTTCAATGTATCAATGGATTGTGAAAGCAAAACTGGCTTCCAAAAAGATAATTCGGTATCAATTTTGGTCATTTTGTCCATGGCAATTCCAAACATTTCCTGTGCATCTTTGTTTGTCGTGTCTTTTGAGTAACTTAGATGAGCATATTGAAATGCAAGATATCCCTGGGACAATATTGTTGAATAATTCTCGAAAAATTCTTTGAGAGTAGATGCTTCAAGTTTTTGAGCTGACAAGACTGAGAAATACTTTTCTTTTAGTATTTTTGCATTTGAAAGAGTTTTTGTTAAATCTTGTTTAGCTTGTGTATTCGGATTGTCTTGATAAAAAAAGCGAAAATTCCAATTTGCCATAATGTGCCTCTTCTTGTTCAAAATTAAATACTATTATACGGTTAACAATTGTTTGTGCTATAAAAAAAATACCCGTAAAGCTATTGCTTTACGGGTATTAGAATTTTCTTTTTATTTAACTTTTAGAACGGGAAGAAAATTGGAACTAGTATGATAAGGAGTATAACGACAATAATCTGGAGTAGCCATCCTGATTTTACATAATCCATGAATGAGTATCGACCAGGACCCAAAACAAGTGTATTTGGAGGAGTGGCAACAGGGGTCAGGAAGCAGGCAGAACATGCTAAACCAATTCCCATTAGCAATGGAGCTGGATTGCATCCCATTAGAACTCCAATTTCTAGAGCAATAGGTGCGAATAGAGCGGCTGTGGCAGTGTTGGACATAAAATTTGTAACAATTACCGATACGATAATTAAAGCAATTAGGATTGCATAGTTCGGGTTCATATTTAAAGCATCTGTTGCGCTAATTAGACCTTTTCCAATATATTCGGCAGCACCTGTATTTATAAGGGCTGGTTTCATAGATAGCATACCTGCAAATAGAAAGATCGTTGTCCAGTCAACGGCTTTGAATGCCTGCTTAACGGTTACTACTTTGGTAGCTAAAATAACTACTGCTCCCAAAACAGCATAGGCGGTTAGTGGAATGCTCTTGAAATAAGGAGCAACGCCAGGGAAGAAATTTTGCCATAAGGGACTCATAACCATGAAGAATATAACCAGAATGAAAACTACGATGGCAATGGGAGCTTTCTTTTTATTATACTGGATGGCAGCATGTAACGATCCTTTTTTAGCATCATTATCACTAATTTTGTCTTTGGAAGTTTCGTCAATCTTGGCAAGAATTTTTTTGCCAATTGTAACCATAAAAATGATCCCAATGACGAAGATAAATATGCCTACTTTTCCAAAATCGAAGAAGGAGAAGGCTGTTTGACCTGCTGAATCCATGGTTGATTGGACAATACCGTTGGGAGGGGTGCCAATTAGTGTTAGTGCTCCCCCCAGGGAGGTAGCAAAAGCCATGGGAATCAATAACTTCCGAACAGAAATACCACTACTTTTTGAGATGGCTATCATAATAGGTAATAAGCAGGCGGCTGTTCCAGTATTGCTTAAAAAAGCTGACATAATACCGCTTACAAGCATAATGTATATAATCAATCGAGTTTCATTATTTTTTGCAAATTTAATAATACTGATGCCTATTTTGTCGGCTACACCAACTTGGAATAGGGAATCGCCTATAATAAACATAAAAAGGAACAACAAAACCCATTTATCAGCAAAGCCTGAGAAAGCATCTCCAAAAGGGATTACTTGGAATATGACTAGTAAGAATGGGACTAACATAGATGTTGCTACAAGAGGAATCCATTCGGTAAGAAACAGAACTGCTGCAATTACTAATATGCCGATAACAATCCATATTTTTACTGTATTAGGAGCACTTTGTGCTTGTTCTGCAGCATATGCAACAGAAGGTAAGAAAGGAAGAACGAATGCAAGGAGCATCAAAACCCATAAACGAATTTTTTTCATATTCACTGAACCTCTTTCGCTTAGAATAAATGTTATTAAAAGGAAAAATGATTTCTTTGTCAATTGTATATTTGCATTTGACAAAATTAGAAAAAGAATTAAATTGATAGTCGCCATGAATCCATTTCATTGGAGGTATATTCGGGCCCTTAGCTCAGTTGGTTAGAGCAGCTGGCTCATAACCAGCGGGTCGGAGGTTCGAGTCCTTCAGGGCCCAAATCCAAAATCGATGAACAGATTAACAAACCTTTTTAAATTACAGTCTTTTTATGACAAAATTAACGTGCTCCAGCGTGAAAATCGCAAGCTTAAAATTGAATTTTCACAAATTGAAGCAGAAACAAAGAAAAAATACATTGAGTGGAAATTAAAACAGAAATCCATTATTGAACAAAAAAACCAAATTAAAGAAAAAGAGCTAACCTTTAGAAGTATCGAAGAAAAAACAACACAATACGAGAAAAATCTTTACTCTGATAATGCTCCAAAAAGTTCGAAGGCACTTACGGAACTTCAACAGAAAATTCAAAATATGAAAGCAAAAGCCAATTCGTATGAGGAGCAAATTGTTGAATTGATGAGTGATTTAGAAGGTGTGGAAAACGAGTTCCATACTATCGATAAGCAATTTTATCGGATTAAGTTAGATTTCCAAAAAGCGAAAGCATTTTTTCAGGCAAGATCGAAAGATGTACAAGGAGAGATACAAGACTTGAACAAGCAGATTGAAATAATCAAGAAGCAAATTTCTTCTGATTTGCTTGAGGAATTTGATTTAGCGTTTTCTCGAGGACAACAAACTGCGGTTGTATATATTGTGGATGGAACCTGTTCGGGTTGTCATACATCTTTATCTCAGAGAATTCAAGATGCCGTTCGTCAAAGACCCGACGAGATACATTATTGCGAAAATTGCAATCGGATTCTTGTGAGAATCGATGATTAAGATATTTACAGACGGTGCAAGTAGGAGCAATCCTGGATTAGCAAGCTGTGCTTTTGCAATTTACAAACAAGAGAAGTGTATAACAGAATATTCGAAATTCCTTGGAATAAAAACGAATAATTATGCTGAATATATGGCTGTTGTGTATGCTCTTGAAAAGAGTATTCAGATGAATTTTGATTCGGTTGAAATTCGAACAGATAGCTTGTTGGTTGCAAATCAGTGTAATCATTTATGGAAAGTTAAAAGCCAGGATTTGTATCCGTTATACAAAAAAATACAAGAATTAAAAAAACACTTTCAACAAGTTGAGTTTGTCCATATCCCTCGTAATGAGAATACTCATGCCGATAGACTGTGCAACGAAATCCTTGACGAAGTGAACACTACACTAAATGAATAATACCCACGGAGGTACTGATGTTTAACTTAGATCAACTTACAAAAGAGTATTTGGAAACCCTGCGAGCAAGGGAACTGTATCAGATAGCTCGCGAGATTAAAGTTACTCGCTATACTCGTTACAAAAAGCAGGAGCTTGTCGATGCGATTATGGAAATGAAAAATCAGCAGACTGCTCCTCCTTCTTCTTCTAAGCCTACTGGTACTACTAAAACTAAAACTACTAAACCGGAAAAGAAAAAAGAGGAGAAAAAAAGCGTAGCACAAGCTCCAAAAAAGACGAAAACAGAAGTGACACCCGAAAGAAAACACACAGAAAAATCGGTTCCAAATCCCAAACCTTATTCTGAGACTCCCAAAACTCATCGAAACAATGGACATAAGGAAGAAAGAAAACCCGATACTCAAATGTTCAAAAAACAATTCGATAAGAAGAAACCACACCATAATTCAGAGCAAAAGGGAAACCGTAATATAGCCAAGGGTGTATTGGATATTCATACCGATGGATACGGCTTTTTACGTTCTCCCAAGTATATTCCAGATACAGGGGATATATATGTCCACCCATCTCTCATTAAAAAATTGGGGCTTCGACCAGGCGACTATATTGAAGGGCATCTTCGAGGCCCACGAAATGAAAAAGAAAAGTATAGTGCTCTAACTACGATAGACTCAATTAACCAAGCGCATCCTACTTCCATTATCAACAGACCCCATTTCGAAGATCTGATTCCTATCTTTCCATTAGAACGATTTAGATTATCTGGATCAACAGAAACTTCCAACATTACCAATCGGTTAATTGAATTAATCTCTCCTTTGGGAAAAGGACAAAGAGGCTTAATTGTGTCTCCTCCAAAAGCCGGGAAAACAACAGTAATTAAAAGAATAGCTCAGGGAATTGCAAAAAATAACCCTGAAGCATACTTAATGATTTTGTTAGTAGACGAGCGACCTGAAGAAGTTACAGACATGAAGCGATCTGTTAAGGCAGACATTGTTTCATCTACTTTTGATCAGTTACCAGAGAATCATATTCGGGTGGTTGAATTGGCTTTAAATAGAGCGAAGCGTCTAGTTGAAATGAAAAAGGATGTTGTCATATTGCTGGATGGTATTACTCGATTAACTCGTGCCTATAACCTTTCCTGTACCCCATCCGGAAGAACTCTTACCGGTGGTTTGGATACGGCTGCCATACACGGACCAAAAAAGTTTTTAGGAGCTGCCAGAAATATTGACGACGGAGGAAGTTTAACTATTCTTGCAACAGCTTTGATCGAAACTGGTTCAAAAATGGATGAAATCATTTATGAAGAATTCAAAGGTACAGGCAATATGGAGCTAGTACTAGATCGAAAGATTTCTGAAAAGAGAATTTTCCCCTCACTGGATATCGGACGATCTTCTACCCGACGTGAAGAATTACTATACGAAAGCAATGAACTAAAGAGAATTTGGATGGTTCGCAAATTCTTGTCGAATTTAGATAATTCCGAGGCATTAGAAAGACTTATCAAATGGATTAAAGAAAGTCCTTCGAATGACAAGTTCTTGGAAAGTATCTCCATTCAGTCAAAGTCTAACAAAGCATGATAGAGAAATTAAAGAAATATGAACAGGAGTATCAGGAAGTATTACAGTTACTTTCTGACCCTTCTGTACTCGCAGATCAAAAACAAGTTGCTGTATTAGGTAAAAAAGAAAGTGATTTAAAACCATACTTCGAAGCATACAAAGAATATGTTACTATCGAAAACGATATCGAAGAGTTTTCTTTTCTTAAAAAAGAAGAAAAAGATCCTGCAGAGAAGAAAATACTTGAGGCTGAATTACAGGCATTGAGTCAAAAGAAAAATCAGCTGCAGGAAAGAATTCGAAATCTTCTAGTACCCGTTGACCCAGATGATGAGAAAGATGTAATTGTTGAAATAAGAGCTGCAGCTGGTGGTGACGAAGCAGCACTATTTGCAGCAGATTTGTTTCGAATGTATTATAACTTCGCTGACTCGAAGGGTCTTAAGGTTGATGTAATGTCATCTCATGAAATCGGTATTGGCGGATTTAAAGAAATTATTTTTGAAGTTACAGGGAAAAACGCTTTTAAGCACTTTAAATTTGAGTCTGGAGTTCATCGAGTTCAGCGTGTTCCCGCTACAGAATCCGGTGGACGAATTCATACTTCCACTATTACTGTGGCTGTCATGAGAGAAGCACAAGAAGCTGAAATAGAGATTGACCCCAACGATCTTCGTATCGATGTTTTCAATGCATCTGGTCATGGTGGACAAAATGTTCAGAAAAACGAAACAGCTATTCGTGTTACTCATTTACCCACAAACACTGTTGTAGTATGTCAGGATGAAAGATCAAAATTGCAAAATAAGCTTCGAGCGTTAAAAATTCTTTATTCAAGACTCCTTGATATGGAGAAGCAAAAGATTAAACAAGAAGAATCAGAAAAGAGAAAATCACAGGTGGGATGGGGTGATCGAAGTGAGAAAATCAGAACTTACAATTATCCCCAAAATCGAGTAACCGACCATCGAATTGGCTATAGTTCTCACAATCTTCCTGAAATTATGAATGGCGATATGGAAGAGTTTGTTACTGCACTTCAAATTGCCTGGAACAAAGAACAATCAGAAACAAACTAACTTGACTATTCAATCTGTTCTTCAGGATGCCATTCGCACGCTGCATACTTCTTCTGCAAGACTCGATGCAGAATTGTTGCTGTGTTCTGCCTTGGGGGAGAACAGAGCATATCTTTTTTCTCATTTTAGTGAACCGATTTCTCCTGAAAAGAAAACTGTTTTTTTATCGTATATTCAGCGAAGAAGATTAGGAGAACCGATCTCGTATATAATTGGCACAAGGAACTTCTATGGGTTGGTTTTACAAGTAAACCCCAGTGTTTTAATTCCAAGACCTGAAACAGAACTTTTAGTTGATTTGGTCTTGGATGAATGCAAACAATATGATACTTCTATTCATATTCTTGATATGTGTTCTGGTTCGGGTGCAATAGCAATTGCACTTGCGAAAAATTGCAATCGAGTTGTGGTGGATGCTGTTGATATTTCGCTCAATGCGGTAGAGCTGGCTAAGAGAAATGTAAGATTCCAGAATGTTGGATCAAGTGTGAATGTTTTTCAAAGTGACTGTTTTGTGAATGTTAACAAACGCTATAATGTTATTGTTGCAAATCCTCCCTATATACCATCTGATCAGCTAAAAGATCTTCCTGATGATGTTCGGCAAGAACCAGAAATTGCGTTAGATGGAGGGACAAATGGAGTCGATTTTATTCGGAGAATGGTAGTTGGCTCTGTTAAGTACTTATGCAGGGGTGGATTACTTCTATTTGAAATCTCCGGAGATTTTCAAAAAGAAGAATGTATAGATATACTAGAGGGTAATGGATTTGCCCGTTGTTTTTTTAAAAAAGACTTAGCATCTTTTGTAAGAGTTTGTGGAGGATATTATGATTGATCCCTTAAGCATCATTTTAATAGCAGTTGGTTCTTATCTTTATGGGAGTATCCCATTTGGGTATTTAATTGCACTTGTACTACACAGAATCGATATACGAAAAGAAGGATCTGGAAATATAGGAGCCACAAATATTACTCGAATACTCGGGATTCAATGGGGTATTGTAGCTTTTATACTGGATGCATCAAAAGCCTTGTTACCGTTTCTTATTGCCAGTGTTCTTTTCCCAGCAATGGCTTATCAATACCGAGATGTTCTTTTACTTCTTGTAGGATTCAGTGTAATTGGGCATGATTTTTCCATTTTTCTTCATTTCAAAGGTGGAAAAGGAATGTCGACATTGTTTGGATTAATCTTTATCTTTGACTTTCAAATTGCTCTGTTAATGGCGGTTGTTTGGGTTGTGGTTTTACTCATCACTGGATATGTTTCTTTTGCATCTCTTCTTGCGGTTGTGTTTATGTTGGTTTGGATGTGTATTTTCTTACCTCAGATTTGGATTATTTTATTTGCAATTGTGATTACCCTGATTACTTTTTGGCAACATAGAGAGAATATAAAACGACTGTTGAATCATTCTGAAAAAGTGATGTTTACGCACAACTTTCTTGGGAATAAGAATGGATGATTCTACAAGTTGACAGTGCCAGGAAATTAACTTTATTGCAGAAACGGTATCTCCAGAGTTCTTTAGAACAAGATATCCCTATCATTTTTCCAACAGATACGGTTATGGGGATTGGGATCAATGGGAAGTCTCAACGAGCAATGATGAAATTGTTTTCAATAAAAAAGAGAGAACCCTCCAAGCCATTGATTCTATTTCTTCCTTGTATTCAAAAAGGCAAGAAATATATCCAGAATGAAGCAATCCTTGAAGATCCATTTATCCGAAACAACTGGCCTGGTGAGTTAACAATTGTTTGTAAAAAATCGAAACAGGTGCAGTTGTTTCATTCTCCGGATTCATCCATTTCTACAATTGGTATCCGAGTGCCAAATGTTCCCTATTTATTAGATTTTTTGGACTATTTGCCTTTTCCTCTTCTTACAACCAGTGCAAACATTTCTGGTTTAAATCCAATTGAAGATGTAGAATCGGCACAAAAAATATTCAGAGATCAAGTTTTAATTTTATCTTTACCAAAGCACCAGAAAAGAGCATCTGCTCAACCATCAACAATCGTGGCATATGTACACGATACCCCGGTAGTTCTTAGGGAGGGGCCTGTTAAATATCCAAAATAGTTTTTTTTATGCAGTTGTCTCAAAACTAATATTTTCCCATTCCCATTTTCGTAGTCGAGAGTACATCCATGGAAAATATATTCCAAATGTAAGGATTGTGAAGAACATGCTTATTAACCAAATGGGATATAGTTGTTTCCAGTTTCCCTTAAATTGCAACCGTCGACCATCAATCACTATACAACTAATCTTCCAGGATAGGAAAAAACACCTAGCGTAAGGGAATGCGAAACCAAGAGTTAGCAAACACATCAGAACAGAGGGGACAAAAACACTTATCCAACCCAACCAATCTCCGTCATAGTAAGAGGGGCTTGAGTTGCCACTTAAGCTGAAGTATTGCATATTATTGTCCTTCCACTCCCGATTCGGAACTTTGCACGATTAAATTCTCTGTTGGTTGGATCACTCGTAATATTACTTTCTCAACAATTTGGTCTTTAAATGCTCGAATAAATACTTCGTGTCCCAATGGAAAGCTCAACCATTTTTTTACAACGGATTTTGGGGTTTTTTTATATTTTCTCTTAATCTGGTTGATCATCTCGTGAAGGGTGTATATTTTGAAATGGTCTAGTTTAATTTTCTTCGCTACTTCTTCACATGTAATTTCAATAATCTCTTCATATGTGGAGTCATTTGGAATGTCTAATAGTTCAGCGAGTTTTGGCAGTATTCCTTCAAAGATCATTCTACCATGGCTGTAATTTGCAGGAATATGAAGTAGTTCGCTCAGTTCTTTAACTACTTCTGAGGGTGTCTGCATAAGCTCTTCCATAAAGAGAATCTCATTGTTAATGGGTTGAAAATAGAATTCACGTCCATTCAATTTGAGAATCGTTTTTAAGGCATCATAATATCCAAGTTGTAAATTAAATTTACAGGTTTCTTCAGAGAAATCGAGTGTACCACCTAGATCGCGTGAGGGGGATATAGTTTTGACATCCAATCCTTTTTTGTCATATGGACGATTAATCCCCAGTCCTTTTGTTTGAATCACAATAAGGGATGTAATTTTTTTCTTTCTCAAAAGGTCTACGGGTGTATTATCGTATATTCCTCCATCAATAAATTTTTTTCCATCAATAATTTGTCGCTTAAAAATGGGGAAGTTGGAGCTAGCCATTAGATAGTCAATCATTTGACCTGCGGGGATATCTTTTTTAAATAATTCATAAGGTTTTAGTTCCGATAGAGAAACAGTTACCAGACCAAAATCAATAGCACTTTCACGTAGTTTATCTTCGTCAATAATGGTGTCAAGAAGGTTTCGTAATCGAGAAATATCAAGACCGTCTGTTTCCATTGATTTTTGGAGGTATTTCGCAAAATACCGGAAACTATCAAGGCTAAAATTGTTGTTTTTAATTCTTTCAACTTGTTTTTGATCAATATCCAGAATTTTCGAAAGAGACATGTGACTCCAAAGGTCATACATAACTTCCCAGTCTCCTTGTGCAATAAGTGCACCATTAAGAGCTCCAACAGAGGTTCCAACAACGGCACTGGGATAAATTTCGTTCTCAATCAGTGCTTTGTATGCTCCAGCATGATAAGCCCCTTTGGCTCCTCCACCTTCTAGAACAAGCCCAATCATTTTTTCTTCCTTTTCTTTTTATTTGTCTTTCGCCTTTTTTCTGCAGTTACTTTGGAATATTCAGGTGATTTTTTTGCGGTAGATTGTTTGGGTGAGTTTTCTTTTTTCTTTTGTATTCCTTTTAAAAGGAATAACAAACCTGCCAGTAAGCCAGTGATAGCGATACACCAGATAGAGTAGGTTTGTAGTCGGTCAGAGTCTGTTTTTACTTCACTCATATTACACGAATAGCCATAAGGATGTCTAGTAATGAGTTGAAGTTGTTTTAAGGAAAGGGGGGAGGAGAGTTTTCCGTTGATAGTGGCAAGGTTAAGAGATTCCCACGATTGGTCGTGTTTTGCCGCTTTTATCTGATACTCTTGTGTTATATCTCCACGAAGGTCTGTATCAATTTCCCAATATTTTGTATCTTCTTCACAAGAAAAAGAAATTTGAGATAAGTCAATGGTTTTGATTTGATTATGAGAATAGGTTCGGAAGTAGATTCTTTTTTCAGAGATATGAAACAGCACATTCCATTGTGTTTCATCTGTTCCGGTGTTTATGAGAATATCAGAAAGCCGTAAAAATAAAGAACCAGTATCTGCATTTTCCCATTCTTGATACATAAATGCAGCTTTTTTAAAACGTTCTTCTGCAGAATTTTCTTTTTCAATAGAAGTTGTCGCGTCTACCAGTGAAATGCCTTTTTCGTAAGAGATATCTGTTAGCACTGGATAAGGCATTGTATTGTTAGATGTGGAATAGAAAACTGGGCCTGTTGAGTTCCATTCAATTATTAGTGAATCTCCGTTTATGTCGGAGATGAAGTAATGAGCTGGACCAAATATAGAAAACGAAGGTTCCTTCATTTCTGTGGAGAGAAGATCGGTTATTGATTGATATTGATCTAGATAATACTGGATCCACTGTAATGATTCCAGACTTGGTTGCGATGTTTCTGTTGGTTTATCGAAAGGCACTCGGATGATCGTAAGACCCTGTTCGTTCATGCCTGCGTAGGGTAAGTCTTGTCCCCATTGCGAAAAAACGATGCTACCGTACTTGGATGTCCAGGATAGGTTTTGATCTGACTGGAACGGGATGGAAGTTTTTGAAAGACCCTTTGGATTGCAGTAGATAAGTCCTTTTTCAATTTGGTTATCAAATGCAAAACCTGTAACAGTATCTTGGTCTTCGCTTAGGCAAACAGCTGTGTCTGCAGAGCAGATAGAAGGAATTAAAAAAGGTAGAAAAAAGGTACAAGCAATGCAAATAATTAATAATTTTCTCATAGATCACCTTAGAAGTTCAATATGTTTTGTATCCCATAGTATACATTTGATTTATTAGGGTATAAAGCGTTGGAGTATTTCTCCTAAAGAAGGGTTATCCCAGGCCATGATCCCAAAGAAAACGGTCAATATAACGCTGATGATTGCCAATGGAACCGAAAGGTTATTGATGCTGCGAATTTTTTCTAAATCATCGTATCGTGCCTTAATAGTCCCCTGCAATTCTAAGATTTTCCGCCTAAGAGATTCAAAATCTTTTTTATCGATGAAAATACTAAGATCATTGAAAATTGTTCTTTCTTCAGTAGGTAAATCAGCATATGGTGCAAGAGTTTCATTTAATCGGATAAACTCGGATAATTTTGAAAGAACCTGATCGTTTTTCTTGGTTTTCTTTTTTTTGTAAACAATTTCAACGAGATATTGCCTTAACAATAACCCTAAGTTGTTTCGATAATCTTCTTCTTCCTGTACAAGAGAGATTCCTTTGTATATATCAACTACGTCATCTAATGAATCGATAATGTCTTTATCAAAACCGATCGAGAGAGATTGAAAAAAACGAGTTTTTATGGAATTTTTGGTTGGTTTTCTTAACAGAACACGCAGAAATACTACTAAATAGGCAATCCCGACCAAACCGAATAAAACAATTAGTATTACCAAGGCTGTGTACATGTAGCCCCCTTATGTTTTCATACTGAAGATTATAGGATTCGATTTTGTGCTTACCAGTATGCACAGTTTTTTTAAATCAATGCAGAAAGGAATTGACCAATGGATTTTTTTCCTTTTATTTTTTTGTATACGTATTTTTTCAGGGGGATATTATGAAAAAGATTTTTACATTTCTTTTTGTTTGTGTTTTAACGCTCAGTTTTGCCCTGGTATCTTGTACGAATAGTGAAACTACCAATAATCCTACTGATGGAGAACCGGTAGCCGAAGAATTAGGACCAGAAGGTAAAAAAATTAAAGCAGGATTTATTTATGTTGGTCCTGTCAGTGATTATGGATGGTCATATGCTCATGATCAAGGTAGAGTCTATGTTGATGAAGCATTTGACTGGCTTGAAACAACCTATGTTGAGAAAGTATCCGAAGCGGATTGCCCGAGAGTTATTGATCGACTTGTCAATGAAGAAAACTGTAATGTTATCTTCACAACAAGCTTTGGTTTCATGGATGCCACCGTCGAAGCTTCTGAAAAGTATCCAAATGTAATCTTTGAACATTGTTCAGGTTATAAAACTACAGATAACATGGGTGTTTACTTTACCGATGTATACCAGATATTCTACCTCAATGGCTTAATTGCCGGTGCTTTATCTGAAACTGGTAAAGCAGGTTATATTGGTGCTCAACCCATTCCTGAGATTAAAAGACATATCGATGCTTTTACGATTGGTTTTAGAAAAACAAATCCAGAGGGAACTACTACAGTAAAATGGTTGATGAACTGGTATGATCCAGCAAAATCTCGTGAAGCATCCGAATCTCTTATCGCAGAAGGATGCGATGTATTAGTTTTTTCTGAAGATTCCCCTACTGTTGTAGAGGTAGCAGAAGAGCATACAAAAGACGGTAATCAGAAATACACTTTTTCTCATTATAGTCCAATGCATCAGTATGGTCCTGGCTCCTGTGCATCCGGACATTTATTCGACTGGGGTAAAATGTACCAGAGCATTCTAACCGATGTTTACACCGGAGAGTGGGTTTCTGAGAACATGCTTTGGCTAGTTGATCGAGGAACCGCTATTCTAGGATCTCAATATGGAGAACCAATTAACATGGATTTTGTTGATGTATTGAAAACTAAAAAAGTTCCTTCTACTGAAATTACTGTGTATGATTACGTTATGGCTCAGTATAAGTTATTCAAAGAACCCAATATTGCTTATGATCCATTTACCGGACCCATCATGGATAACCAGGGTGAATTAAGAGTTGAAGACGGTGCTCGTGTTCCTTATTCTGCTCTAAGTGTTATTGATTGGTTTGTTGAAGGCGTTATTGCACCGGATTTAGAATAAGATACTTATTGTGGAGGGGATTTATTCCCCTCCATTTTTTGATATGGAAACATTTCATTCTCTAACTACTAACAAGATATCAAGAAATTTCGGCTCGGTTGTAGCGAATCGATCTATTGATTTTACTGTAAAAGCCGGCGAAATTATGGCTTTGTTGGGAGAAAACGGAGCAGGCAAAAGTACATTTGTTAAAATACTATCTGGTTTGGACAAGCCCGATGAAGGAACGATTGAACTAAATCGAAAACCAATTTATTTTCATTCCCCTGCAGCTGCTCAAAAAGCAGGCATTGGGATTATTCATCAGCATTTTATGCTAGTTCCTTCTATGACTGTGGCTGAAAATATTGCTCTATGCGACTTCCATACTCCTTTTTTGTATTCCGAACAAAAAATTCATGCAAAGATGAGGGAATTTGAAAAACAATACGGGTTTTATGTGAAACCCAATGCCAAGATATTCGAACTTTCTGCTGGGGAACAGCAGAGGGTTGAGATTATAAAAGCATTGTTTCAGGGAGTTCAGGTACTTATTCTTGATGAACCAACGTCGGTATTAACACCGCAAGAAGCGGATAAGCTTTTTCTAATTCTACAACAAATGAAAAAAGAAGGAAAAGCGATCGTATTTATATCCCACAAAATGAGAGAGATAATGGAATTTACCGACAAAGTAACAATACTACGAAAAGGGGAAAATGTAGGTTCTTTTGTCACGAACACTGCAACCGAGGAAGAACTGATACACTGTATGGTGGGAGAAAAAAAGATCCATGCAATAGAAAAAGAGACTAAAGTAACAGATACTGTATTGTTGGATGTTGATTCTGTAACAGTCCATGATGACAGGATGAATCAAGCTGTCAAAAAAGTATCTTTTCAAGTCTTTGAAAAGGAGATTTTTGGAATCGCCGGGATAGCCGGAAATGGACAAAAAGAGCTTGTAGAAGCCATTACAGGTATGCGACATGTGGATTCGGGATCTATTAAAATGGGCAATATCTCATTGCAAAATACTTCTCCCAAATTTGTAAACAAAAACGGAGTTGCACATATTCCCGAGGAACGAATACGCTACGGAGTTGCCCCCGGGCTTCAGTTGTTTGACAACACCAGCTTTCATAACTATGAACGGGAGCCATATTCGAAAAAACACGTTATGAACTATCTTACTATTAAAAATCATACGCAACAGATCATTGACATGTTTCAAGTGAAGGCAAAATCGGTTCAAGAAGAAGTACAAAATCTATCTGGGGGCAACATGCAGAAATTAATCTTAGGAAGGGAAATTTCTGATGTCCCACGATTGATTGTTGCTTCTCATCCTACTTATGGACTTGATATTGCTTCTACAAGATATATTCAACAGAAACTCATAAACCAAAGTTTACAGGGAACAAGCGTAATATTAATATCAGAAGACTTAGAAGAATTACGCTCTATTTGTGACCGAATCGCAGTGATGTTTCGAGGAGAATTGATGGATATTTTGTCTACTCGTAATGCTTCTGTACAGAAACTTGGTTTTCTTATGGCAGGTGAATCTCTTCCGAGAAGTAGCGAGATATCGGCATGATGAAAGTGCGAATTGAAAAAAGAAAAGAAAAATCTTTTACGTTTGTTTTTTTTGTATTGTTAATTTCTGTATTGATGGGGTTGGTTAGTGCCAGCATTTTATTTCTCATAAAAGGGATTAATCCAATGGTTGCACTTTCAAAAATTTTTGTTGGATCTTTCGGAAGCCTTTATGGATGGAAAGAGACGATTACAAAAGCAATTCCATTAATCTTAATCGGGTCTGGACTTTGCGTTGTTTTTAAGGCAAAATTCTGGAATATTGGTGCAGAAGGACAACTGTTAATGGGTTCGATTGGAGCTTCATTAGTGGGTTTGTTTTTATGTCCCTCTCTTCCCCCCATTTTACTTTTACCCCTTATGTTTGTTTCGGGGTTTATTTTTGGAGCTTTGTGGGGTCTTATTCCAGTGTTATTGAAAGTAAAGTTACGAATTAATGAGACAATTGTAACATTAATGCTCAACTACATCGCAGCCGAGTTTATTTTATTTCTTATCTATGGACCGTGGAAAGGGGAAACACAATTTGGTTTTCCTTATACTGATAATTTTGCAAAATCTTTATACTTATACACTGTTCCTGGTTCAAGGATTCATCTTCTAACCCTTATCTTGGGCATTGTTTTTGCCTTTGCCTGCTGGTTTTTGATGTTTAAAACAAAATATGGATATGAAATTAGAATTACGGGATCAAATCCAGATGCTGGAAGGTATGCAGGTATTTATCCAACAAGAATACTTGTTTTGAGCATGATCATAAGTGGTGGATTAGCTGGTATTGCCGGAGTTGGAGAAGTATTGGGCATTCATCATCATTTGTGTGAGCCTTTAACAATATCTTCTGGGTATGGTTTCACAGCAATAATTGTCGCATGGTTAGGCAATTTAAACCCTCTACTGGTTATTTTCACCTCCTTGTTTTTTGGTGGATTACTAGTTGGTGGAGATGCAATACGTACTTCCCTTGGTATGCCATATGCAACAATTGATATGTTTAACGGATTGATACTATTCTTTCTATTGATTGGATCATTTTTTATTACATATCGAATTCGCAGATTGTCTACTGAATCTGTAAAGGAAGCCTGAAATGAACTGGTGGATATTAATCTTAGGTCGTTTTTTAGTAGCTGGCACTCCTCTTTTATTAGGTACTTTGGGGGAGGCTTATGCAGAGAGATCAGG
This sequence comes from uncultured Caldisericota bacterium, assembly GCA_964422555.1. Taxonomy (GTDB): domain Bacteria; phylum Caldisericota; class Caldisericia; order UBA6126; family UBA6126; genus JAGLCW01. The sequence goes on from CAYRBR010000024.1 coordinate 19,515, forward strand.
GAATCTAAATTTAGGCGTAGAAGGAATGATGTCCATTGGTGCTGTTACTGGTTTTGCTATCGCTAACGGGACAGGAAATCCTTGGTTAGGCTTTTTATTCGCAGGTTTTGCGGGGGGGATGGTATCACTGATTCATGCCTTTGTAACGATATCACTTCGAGCGAATCAAGTTGTATCTGGACTTGCTCTTACAATGTTTGGAGTAGGATTAAGTGGTTTATTGGGGAAATCTTATGTTGGGATATCTCTAAAAGCTCGATTTGAAGAAGCTGCTATTCCTCTTTTAAAGGATATCCCATTATTGGGAGATGTGTTGTTTAACCGTAGTCCGATATTTTATTTATCTGTACTCTTGGCTATTGTATTGTGGTATGTTCTATTTCGAACAAAATGGGGTATTGCTATTCGAGCTTGTGGGGAAAATCCTAAAGCAGCGGATGCAGCAGGAATCAATGTATATGCAGTTCAATACTGGTGTGTATTAATTGGAGGTGTAATGGCTGGTTTTGCGGGAGCCTATCTCTCTCTTTATTACATTCCAACATGGATAGAAGGCATGGTTGCTGGAAGAGGATGGATTGTCATTGCTCTTGTAATTCTCTCTCAGTGGAACCCATTAAAAGCTATTGCTAGTTGTTATTTATTCGGAAGCATCTATGTACTTCAATATGCATTACAAGGCACTTTTTTAAACCCAACCTTGTTGCTGATGCTCCCATACCTTACTGCTATTGTTGTATTAATTATTGATTCGAATACATCAATTAAACAAAAACTAGGTGCTCCATCTCATTTGGGAGAGCCATTTATCAAGTAACGATTACTCGTTTTCTTTCCTTTTTTTGTCAATTATTTCTTTAATTGCGGGGAGCATTTTTTTGATATCTCCCACGAGTGATAAATGGGCATGTTGAAATATGGGGGCATTTTCATCTTTGTTAACTGCAATGATGTACTCGCTTGATTGCATTCCAACTAAGTGCTGTACAGAGCCAGAAATACC
>CAYRBR010000025.1:0-20406 GCA_964422555.1 uncultured Caldisericota bacterium
GGTTGTGTCTCATAAAATAGTTATCAAAAACTCTCCCAAAAGGGAGTATAGCTGTATCTTTTTGTTTTCGGTTAGAACAAAGATTCTTCCATTGTTAATTTGCAAATCGATTCCCTTATCAAGCCCGAGTGAAAAATGAAACACTTTGCGACCAGTACAGATATCAATTGCCACAATCGAGTGATGACTATCAAGAATATAAACAAGATCTCCATTCACTTCAAAATCCACAACAGAATTAAATTGACGATAAGGTGTAACAAAAGAACTATACAGTACTGGTTGTATTGTTCTAATTTTCTCACTTCTACCAGTTGGATCAAATAGGTACAACTGATTACATGAGTGGAACAAAATCTGATCTTTGTAAAACCGGAATTTAGCTCGAGTAGGTTGATAATTATCCGCCCGAAATGAAGTGGGATGCATTTCTCTGATTAATCCCTCAGGATAAGGAATATAAGAAAACTCATCAGGCTTTGATAAAGAGGAGCAGAAAAACCCATTTATTGTACTAACCCAAATTTCTTCCTGTTTCACTTCAAACGATGTAGGGAAAACTGGAGCAGATAATGCTTCACCGAAAAAGCTTGTAGAAATATCCTTTAGGCCTTCATCTTTTGTTCCGGTAGAAGAAGGATGTATTGCTTTTTCTCGTTGTTCCTGTAGCACACCCTCAAAATACGACAAAATATCCAGAAAGAAAGTATAAGAATCATCAAAACTGTTAAAAGAAGTCTTATTAAAAAAACTTGTATAAAGAAATCGATTTTGATATCGAATAAAACTGGTTAGACCATTGTGAGACAAACCAGCTATCGATGCATTATCATGTAGAAGAACCCGATCCCATGTTTTTTGCAACGCAACAATCCCTGTTTTCGAAACCAGCTTGTATTCTGATTTAAAAAATTGATCGTATCCTTCCATCATAGAAAACATAGATCCTGAATCTTCATCTAGCTGTACTGCTCTTAGTGACTCATTGATATCCACTCCGAAATACGTTTGTAGCAGTTTTGTAGTTTCTCTATTTTCATTAGAATATCCAAAGGGCATGATCCCGAAAACTAGTCCCCCATTTTCCTCAAAAGAAACTAATTCATGAAGTAATGCCAAAGCTGAATTTGAATGAAATGAATTTGCATATAGCACAATTACATCAAATTGTAATCGATCGAATGTTGTATGACCCGTTAAATCTTTACCAAAAGGAAGAACGCTGAGAGAAATATTCTTTGAACGCTTAGAAAGATCTTTATTTATGCTCTGCATCAAAAATTCATTCTCTAAAAAATCCTGGTTACTACAATCTTCTGAACATAACACCCCTACTCGTAAAATTGGATCAGGAATAACCGTAATCGTTTCCTGTACATATGAATTACAATGAGAGCTAGCCAAGGTAAAAACAGCTTTTTTCTCTCCCATATCAAGAGAAGAGTAAGAACAATAAAAATCCCTGTAATTTCCAGGTGGGATAGACGAGAATATTGTATTGGCAACCTGTTCTCCATCTATCACAACAGATACTTCAATGTTTTCCTCTACACTATATCCATTGTTCGATATCATCAAGTGATACTCTTTTTCTTCTCCCGAGGAAAGCAAACAAGCGTCTATCTCTGGGGTTAAAGATAGATCATGTGGCTTAGCTCCTCGCAGATAATAGCGTAACTCTTTGTTCAGGTCTGTTTCAAATCGAAGAATATAATCACTTTTTTCGGGGGCAGGAAATGTAACATAGAAATGTTCTACTCCTTCTATTGACCCATCCGAAGAAGTAATTTTTTTCTGAAATACAATATCGTTTGCATTTATATCAAACATAGAAAGAATGACAAACTCCGAATCAGACTCCATTTGTAAATGTATTGCTTCTTTTGTTGAGTATAAAGGAATACCAGAAGACTCAAACCTCTTCTCATCTGTTTTTGAAACAATCGGAAGTGGACATTCGCAACCACTTTCAATTGTAGACATAGAATTACAGGTTGTGGGATCCCCCAAATAGACAAATCCGAAAAGGGTTTTCAAATAGGGATCGCTAGAATCAGAATGGGTGTGGTTAATATACTGGTTAAATGCATCTGTTACTGCTTTTCCAATCGTATTATTATCACCTTGTGACAGAGATACAAACAAAGACTCTATTAATGCCTCACTATAAAAGAGCTTTTCAACAGTGGGAAATCCTTCTTTAATTGAATAATCCCATCCACACCAGCTATCTCGAGTGCACCCAAAGTAAGAACTAAAACCAATGTCTGAACTAATCAAATTCTGAGAAAAAGAATCCCCATCATCCGTAACAATGCTCTGGTCATAAGAACCATTCCCACAGCTTTCACTAATCAACAAGCCTTGTTGTTTGGTTGCATAAATAGAAGCTGTTTCATCAATAATTAATTTGTCATCCTCCAAAAACAAGTCTTTTCCGTCTCCATGACCAAATATCCAGGAATAAGGATAACTTGTTTTCTCCAGAGAAGACATAATATCTTCGTTGTTGTAATTATTATCGGTAGTAAATAATTTTGTTGTCAATAGAGAAGGAATAATATCCCGATTAACTAAATGTAATTGAGTTAATTCAGCAAAAAAAGAGTCGGATGGAAAGGGATCTCCTCCTGCAATAAGCACTCCCTGGTGCGCATTACGGGCAAAAACCTTATTGGATTCTTCTATATTGTTTAGCATTTTATCGGCTTGTTCAGGTGTATTACAGGGGATTCGACCAACCGAGATTGTGGGAATAACAAATGTTTCACTACTGGAAATATCTGCATAAAAAATATCTGTTGGAATCCACTTCTGGTAATCTGTTTCGTTCTGCTCAGAGTAAACATAATATGAGGGGGGGATAATGGAAGCATCTCCCAGAATAGTTACGTATGAGATTGGTTTTCGTTTGCTATGCTCTGTAATACACTTTCTTATTCGATAAGCAAACGAGGAATCGTAATATTGCAAAAAGGAAGTGTCGACATCTTCAAAACCAAGAATTCCTTTTGGTAGTACGGGTTTCAATTCAGTAAAATGATCAAGATCAGATTGAAATACAATGGTCGATTCAATTCCATTTTTATTCTGAATGCTCTGTAATCTTTCTGCTTCTTCATGAAATGTATCATCTGTAATGATTAAGCCATATTCATCTTGATTTCCCTGGGTTCGATTTAATCTTGTAGTTATTCTTGCACAGCAAGGTGCAAAACAAACAGCAAAGTTAAACTCGGTAATGCATTCCGCTTGATATTCGCTGATATACACTACAGGAAATAGCGTAATCATTGCGATATTCGAAGAACCTGTTGGGATAGAAGTCTTGAAATAACAAGAGGGGTACTGACTAAGTTTTTTAGAAAAAGGAATTGTGTTGGAAACATTCCCTAAACTGTGTTTTGCAGAATAAAGAGAATCTTTTGGAATGTCCCATGAAGAAGCATCTAACTTCACTATCTTGGAAGATATAGATTCTAAATGAATAGAATGAATGCTAAAATTTTCGGGAACAGCTATCTGGTGCTCTTGAAACCACAACAGAGGTTTCCCTGGATAAGCAATATTCTGGCAGGCTGGGATACTAAGAGCAGATGTTTCTTGGAATGTTGAAAGCTGATGAGGAGAAAAAGAATACACAATCTCTTTTGTTTGAAGCAATCTAGTAGTATCGTTCAATAGAACCGATTCCAGAGGTTGATACTCTTTTGATAACACTCTGGGTGGTAGGAGCATAGATATAACGGAAAAAACAAGCAAAACAATACAAGAAACCTGAATCGGGTGTTTTCTGTTCTTTTTCAAGCTATGCCTCCATACAGTAATTATATGAATGCATACAGGCAATGAAATAGCTTACTTCGATTTTCGTGTGAAACGAAGTCGTTCACTTTTTCGGATCTTTCCTTTAGGGGTAAAAATCCCCATGTTGGCATATTTGACTTCATGGATCAAATAAAAAGCTTTTGGATCAAATGTAGTAATACATTTTTTAACTAATTTTAACTGACTTCGTTTTACCACAGAATATAAAATTTGAACTCCTCCCTTCACTCCTTCTGCTCGAACTCGTGTTACCCCCACATTCGCTACTTCCAAACTTCTTATAAGGGGAGTAACGTCCAATGGAGATATTACTTGAACAAGAACCTTTCCATACGCCAACCGTTCTTCTATGATCATCCCCAAATAGGTTCCTGAAGCAAAACCCGCACAATAAGCGATATAGCAAACGGGATTCGACAAATTCTTGATAATCTCGGTTACCGCAAGAAGCCAAATCAGTATTTCAAAAAAAGCGATAAATGCAGCCCAGATTTTAACTCCTTTGGAAAGAAATAGAATTCGGATCGTTCCCATACTTACATCTACGACTCGGGCAACAAAAATCAAAAGTGGTAGAAATACCCATGCAAACCAATCAAATCCAGTAAACATATTTCCTCCAAAAGAAAATGCTTAAACTTAAAATTATATTAACACAAATTAACCTGAAATCATATAGTATTAAACCATGGATAAAAAAATTGATTTACATATTCATTCAAACTGGTCTTTAGACAGTTCTCTATCGATGAAAGATGCAATTTCAGAAGCAACTCACAAAAACTGTTCGATTATTTCTTTTACTGAACATCTAGATGTGGGATTTCCTTTTCTTTACAGTCCTGTTATTAATATTCCATCTCATATTTTTTCCATAAAAAAGTTTCAACTTTCAACTCCCCTGCAAATCTTAACTGGGATTGAAACTGGAATCACTGAAGCCAATCTAAAAGAAACAGAGGGTATTGTTAAGCATTATCCCTTTGATCTTATTATTGCCTCTGCTCACTGTAACAATGAAGTTTCATTCTGCAGTATAGAAGCACGAAAAAAATATGGGGACAAACTGGTTGAAGTATATCTGAAACACGTGCTGTTTATAATCAAGAATTATTCAGCTTTCCACACTCTGGCTCATTTTGATTATCTTTTACGGTATCACCCAATTTCGAACAAGAAATTCTTATCCCACACTTCGCTTATTGACGAAATACTGGGGAACATAATAGAAAAGAACAAAGCGATTGAGATCAATACAAAAGGATATGCAACACTATTCCATACACATCCACAGAATTTGTTTATTCAACGGTACAGAAATCTTGGTGGGACAAGAGTTACATTTGGAAGTGATGCCCATTCGGTTGGTTCTGTTGGATTGCATTACTCTGAAGCAAAAAAAATGTTGCGAGAATCGAATATTTATCACTTTTCGTACCCAACCAGAAATGGTTGGGAGTATTTTATTGAGAAGAAGTAATGGAAGGTACCAGGATATTGATTTCCTTTGATCCTATTGAATAGGAGGCAGGAACATTTGTTAGGTAATCTCCATCAGCATAAATAGAACCTTTTCCTAGTATTTGAATAGTTCTAACTTGTTTATATATTACTTCTTTTAGATGTAAGTGCTGACCCTTCATTAGCTTCAATAACTTGCCAATTAATGTAAAACGATTCAAATTCTTTACAACACAGACATCTAATAAACCATCAGTTCGATCAGCTTTGGGAGTAATTAGCATTCCACCCCCATACCGATCTCCATGCCCAACTGCCACCAACAAGTACTTTCCTTCCATTTGTATATCATCCAAATACAATTTCATATACGGGGTTTGAAAAGAAAAGCAAGCAAGGAGTACTGCTATAACATATATAACTGTGTTGCCTCTTAAAAAAGAGGGAAAACTATTGGCAATTTTATTTACATACGTATCAAATCCACAACAGGCAACTCCAAAATAGTAATGCTGGTTTACTTTTGCTAATGGTATGCTCTGTTTAACTCCATGAAGGATTGTGTTAATAGCATTGTGCAAATAAATTCCAAGAGAGGCAGCAATATCATTTCCACTTCCACATGGATAAATAGCTATCGAAGCGGAAGAAGATAACTGACCTTGAAGAATCTCGTTGAATGTACCATCTCCTCCAAGTGAAATGATGGTATCAGATTGTTTTGTGAATTGCTGAGCGATTTTTTTTGCATGCCCTGCATACTTTGTGAAAAAAAATCTACAGGGATAATTTGTTTCCCTTAGGGCTGTCTTTAAATGGGAGATATATTGAATATATCTCCCATTTCCAGCTACAGGATTTACAATGCAAATAAATTGATTCATTTACTCTTTGATATATGCCTTTGTAATAACAACATTGTCGTTAGGTTGATCGTAGGAATCTCTTGGCACATTTTGGATTTTCAGTGCAACATCCATCCCATCAATACATTCACCGAAAACAGTGTGTTTGCCATCTAACCATTTACATCCATCGTATTTAGTAACAATAAAAAATTGGGTTGTGTTAGTGTTTGCTCCAGCATTTGCCATAGCTAAAGCACCATATTTAATCGGTAAAGAAGGTAGGGTGTAGTCGTACTGATAACCTTGTCTTTCATTCTCTTGGATAATGGTGTTACTAACTCCTAAAATTTCTGGATTAATCTCATCTTTAAAATTAGTTACAGAAGTTTCTTTGGGTACATTTTCTTCTGTAGCCATTCCACCTTGAATCATGAACTGTGGAATAACTCGGTGAAAAATAATACCATCATAAAAACCGTCTTTGACAGAGTTAAGGAAATTTTCAGCGGTTAAAGGAGCAACCTTGGGATAAATTGCTAATTCCATGTTACCCATAGTTGTTTCAAATACTACAATTACTTTGTCTTTTTTTGCTTCTTCTTGTTTCATAGATAATGTTCCTTCATCGATAGGTTCTGGATCTTCCGAAGAAGATTTCTCGTTGTTTTCTTTTACTTTGTCAGCATATTCTTGTGCTTTCTTCTGCATTTCGTTAATATCATCCTGTGTAGCACGTTTGTATGTTAAAGCCTGCTCTTCCTGTTTTCCTTCAGGCCAGATAGACAGTGTGTCATCTTCAAATTTATACCCTAGGTTAACTGCTGGATTCCCTTCTAAGGAAATATCTAATCGACCCACTTCAGGTATCTCCCAGGTTCCCGTCATGTTCATGGTTTGAAGAGCATCAAAAATCCGAATTGATCCATCGTCTCTCATTTCCAAATTACCGGATCCTTCTAATGTCTCTATCCAAACACCTTGCATTGCTTTTGCATCTTGTTGTTCTTTTGTTAATGATTTACCACAGCTTGCTAATACTGTTGTCGATAAAACAATTACAATAATTAATGATAATAGTCTTTTCATATTTCTCCATTCTTAAGTTAAAATCTCGTAAGAAGAATTAATTATAACACAATCTTTTAAAGTGTTCCGAACCATACAGTATTTTTCTTCTGACAAAGTAATGGCTCTTTTAACATCTTCTCCATTAATATTAGAACCTTTCACAAAATAAGTTACATGTATTTCTTCGATCCGTTTTGGAATCTCTTTTGAAACTTTTGAGTAACATTCTACATAAAACTCGTCCACAGCTACTCTTTTCTTCTGTAAAATACTTATCACGTCAAAAGCTGTACAGCCAATAAGACCAATGGATACAAGTTCGCTTGGAGTTATGTTCTCGTTAGGAGTAATTCCTAATGGAAATGAAAATCCATTTTTGCTGACCGCCTTAAAATTTAAACCATCTTTCTGCCAGATTACTTTTGATTTGTTATTCATATCGTCCTCCTTTTTTCATTATACAGATAAATAAAAAACTGGTTTGCTTTTTTCGCTTTAGAATTTATACTGTGGGTGGGGAGCCATTTAGGCTGAGAGGGAGCACGTCTCCGACCCTAAGACCTGATCCGGATAATACCGGCGTAGGGAACCATAAAGCTCCTTTTCATAGTATCCCCGTTTAAAGAAACTATGAAAAAAGTAGAACGCACACAAACAAAAAATTGTAATTCGAAAAGTTGGATCCACTCTATTGTTGGTATTCTTTCCTTTTTGGCATTATGGGAAGCAATTGTCAGAATTCTTGATTTCCCTATATGGATTATCCCAACTCCTTCTGTTATTACGCTTCGAATGATTTCCAGCTGGAAGCTTCTGCTATCCAATACCCTTGTAACCGCAACTGAAGCCTCTATTGGTTTTGTGATAGCTATTGTGGTTGCCATCCTTATTTCTCTTCTTCTTTATTCTTTTTCTACTTTACGATCAGTATTATACCCCCTGCTTATAGGAAGCCAAACAGTTCCTATTATTACAGTTGCTCCACTGTTTGTGCTTTGGTTTGGATATGGACTTCTTCCAAAAATAGTTGTTGTGGTTCTTATGAGTTTTTTCCCTGTTTGTATCAGTTTTTTAACCGGATTGCTTCGAACAGATCCTGGGAAAATAGAGTTAATGAAAACAATGTCTGCTTCCAAGTGGCAGATTTTAAAACATTGCGCTATTCCATCTGCTCTTCCATCTTTCTTCTCGGGACTTCGAATCGCAGCTGCCTACTGCATAACTGCAGCAGTAATTGGAGAATGGCTTGGAGCAAAAGCTGGTTTAGGAGAATTAATGCGTCGTTCCATGCACTCCTACTCAGTTGATTTAACATTTGCTTCAATCATTATTGTAACTTTATTAAGCATTTTACTTTTATGGTTCATTCAATGGATGGAGAGAATCATTATATATTGGAAAGAAGGTTTTTGATGAAAAATTTCGTGTTAATTCTTTTGTGTTTCATGCTGGTTGGAATGTCGCTAATTTCTTGCTCAAGTACATCGAATAATGAGGAACAAAAAAAACTGGAACAGGTTACAGTCTTACTTGATTGGGTACCTAATACAAACCATACTGGTATGTATGTTGCATTGGAGAATGGGTACTACGAACAAGAAGGACTTGAAGTTGAAATAATTCAAGCCAATGAAGGAGGAACTTCACAGCTTATTGGAGCTGATAAGGGTACGTTTGGAATCAGTTATCAAGAAGAAGTTACATTTGCCAAGGAAAAAGAAATTCCTGTCAAAGCAATTGCCACTATCCTTCAGCACAACACATCTGGGTTTGCAAGCCCTTCTTCAAAAAACATAGTCACACCCAAGGACTTTGAAAACAAAATTTATGGCGGGTGGGGATCTCCTGTTGAAATTGCTACACTAAAGGCTCTAATGACAAAATACAACGCTAATTTTGATACACTCGAAATAGCAACTATTGGAGCAATTGACTTTTTTGCTGCTACCGAAAGTAATGTTGATTTTACATGGATATACTACGGTTGGGATGGTATTGCTGCAGAGCAGAAAGGAGTAGATATAAACTATATAGATTTGGGAAAAGAGAATTCAAATCTAGATTTTTACACTCCTGTTATTATTGCTTCCGAAAAACTAATTCAATCCGATCCTTCCCTTATAAAAAGATTCCTGGAAGCAACAAAAAAAGGATATGAGTTTTCTATTCACAACCCAGAAGCAGCTTCAGAGGTTTTGCTCAAATACGCCCCAGAGCTTGACAAAAACCTTGTACTAGCAAGCCAAAAGTGGGTTGCTAATTACTATCTGGAACCAAATACTCCATGGGGTTTTATGGAAGATACCCGTTGGGATAACTACACAGAATGGCTTTATACTAACAATCTTATCCAGTCAAAGGTTCCATCCTCGGTTTTATTTACAAATGAATTCATTCCAGAACAATAAAGCAGTTGCAGTAGAAGAGATAAGTTTTTCATGGAAACATGAGAAAATTATTGATTCCATTTCTGTATCTGTCCAACCGAAACAAATTGTGTCAATCCTCGGACCCAGTGGATGTGGGAAGAGTTCTTTCCTTCACATTGTTGCAGGCTTGTTAAAACCAAGCTCTGGCACAGTACATATTAACAATATTAATTGTACTGGAAAAACTGGCTCAACCAGTTACATGCAACAGAAAGATCTTCTTTTCCCCTGGAAAACAGTTTTGGAAAATGTATCCCTACCACTTATCCTGGAAGGATATAATAGAGAAGAAGCAGAGCAAACTGCTTCTTCTCTATTCCCGGATTTTGGACTTGATGGATACCAACAATACCTTCCGCAAGAATTATCAGGGGGAATGAGACAAAGAGCTTCTTTGCTGCGAACTCACATGATGAGAAAAAAAGTACTACTCTTGGACGAACCCTTTGGGGCTCTTGATTCGATCACAAGAAAAAAAATGCAAATGTGGTTGTTGCATATGTACTCGACATTAGATTGTACAATTATTCTTGTAACACACGATATTGAAGAAGCTATTTTTCTATCTAACACAATCTATATTTTTTCTTCCCTTCCAGCTAAAATCTCTTCAACATTCTCTATCTCTACTCCTTTTGAGAAAAGATTGGAGTTTTACGAGTTTAATCCTGAAATGGTATCCATAAAAAAACAGATTCTTGCCACATTTTTTTAATCTTTCACGCTTTCACTTTTCTGATAGGCTTTTCTTTTTTTCATTTTTTGCAATAATTCAGCCCTAGATGTCCCTTATTTTTAACAGGAGAACCGCCTATGAAGAAAACCTGGATTTTATTATCGCATCGTTATAACCCTTGGTATAACCTAGCTATTGAAGAATATCTCTTAGATGTCCTGCAACCAGATGAATTCGTTTTTTATCTTTGGCAAAACCAACACACAGTTGTCATTGGTAAGCATCAAAATGTTTGGAGAGAGTGCAATGTGTCAGAAATTGAAAATGATTCTGCTAAGATAGCACGTCGATTATCCGGAGGTGGAGCAGTATATCATGATCTAGGAAACCTTAATTACACATTTATCGGATAAAAGTGCTGTTACAACCTTGATACACAGCTTAAAGTGATTCTAAATGCTGTACAAAAGGTAGGGATTGATGCAGTTTTTACAGGAAGAAACGACATAACCGTTGATTCAAAAAAGTTCTCCGGGAATGCATTCTACGAATCAAGAAATAATAAGCTTCAACACGGAACCATAATGGTAGATGTAAATAGAAAGAAACTAGCCAAGTTTTTGAAAGTTTCAAAAAAGAAAATTGAATCCAAAGGAATTAAATCTGTTCAATCTAGGGTTGTCAACCTAAACGAAATCGTTCCTTCTATCACTACGGAAGACATTAAAGACAGCCTAATAGATTCTTTCAGAGCTATTTACAAAGATACTGATACAGCAATTATTGATACTGACGAGTTTAATCAAACTAAAATAAACGCTTTGTACCAAAAATATAAATCCTGGGAATGGGTTTATGGAAAAACACCCGAATTTGATATTACCTTTGAAGAACGTTTTGAATGGGGAGAAGTACAAATCCATTTAACACTATCCAATGGGCATATTCAATCTTATAAAATATATTCTGATACATTGGACCATTGTTTTCTGGAGAACCTTAACACTGTGTTGCTAGGATGTTCTTTTCAACCAATCCACTTGATCGAAAGAATTGAATCAATCCAACCAATTGATTCGAAGAAAAAAGAAGATATTAAAAACTGGCTCTTAACATTTAAATAATACTGTGTATTCTTCTTTTTTCTGATAGAATATTTGTACCCTAAGCTTGGAGGTATGTTATGAAGAAACTGACTACCATTGTACTTGTTGTGTGTCTTTCGGTAACTCTTTTTTCCTTTTCCTCAAATGGAAATTCTAAATCCGCACATTTCTCTTTAGACCCAAAAGAAATTGCTGTTTTTGAAATACAGGACAAAGAAGTTGTACCCTTTCCAACATATCAATTCACTCCTTCTGAAAACACGCAAAAAGCAATTGATTCTTCCCCAGATTGGCTTCAGAAAGAACTTTTCAAATCATTTCAAGATCTAGATAAACGTCCAATAGCATTGGATACTGCTTCAAATCCCTGTTTTGGTGATATCAATGGAGATGGATCACAAGATTTACTTCTATTTGGGCAAGAAAAAGATTATACTATCTATCTTAATCAGAACTTTCATTACCAGTTCTGCCTTCAAAAAACAGAATATCAACCAATCGATTTTCCCGTGTCCACTGTCCCTGAAAACGAAGATGTCAAAACAAATCTTCATATAACCCCCTCCCTGTTTGACTTGAATAAAGATGCAAAAGACGATTTATTTTTAGGTATAAACAACCAAATCTATTTCGCAGAAAACATAAGTAACAAAGACGATATTATTTTTGACAAACCAGTATTAATCTTCGAAGAAAAAACTGAAGAACCAGTTGATCCTGCGGATGAAGAGGAAGATCCTGAACCAGAAGAACCAATTCTTCCTGAGGCGTATGCCCCCTGTGCCTTTTTGCTGAATGACATTCCATCAATTGCTGTCGGAAAAGCTGATGGAAGTCTTTTTTTGTTACAATATATAGAGGAAGATGAGAATAACAGTTGGAAAGAAATTGACAATTACTTTGTTAGCTGGAATGAGCATTGGGAGGAAGAGCCTACTAAAGAGGGTGTGGGAGTAAATAGCTATGCAACTCCGTGTGTATTGTCTTCTGAATACTCATTAAACGACACACTACTTACTATGTGTATTGGTTCTGCTAGCGGGAATTTCTCCTTTTTTATTATTCACTCAAAATCGATGCTTCCACAAATTCAGACTACTGAATTATTGCCAGAATTCCCTTCACCCAAGAATACAAGGCCAGCTTTTACAGATATCAACAGCGATGGTCGAATTGATTTTGTATTTGGTTCTGATAATGGAAAAATATCTTACTTTTTAAATTATGGAAAAGATTTTCAGCTTCTGTGGAATCCACTAAACAGCAATGCTGAAAACAATAATCTCCAGAACTTTTTTGGAGGAATAGGGTATCATCGAGCTTACGACTTTTTATACTCGGTGGGAAATAATTCTGAACTAATTGAAACTGTCTCCACCTTTATAAATGAGACAGAAGATGAATACAAAGACGAAGTGATATATTGTATAGCCAATTTCCAAGTAGCTGATATTGAACAGTACTTCAATGAAGGTATCCAAGATGTACTAGTTGAAAACGTGAAAAGCATCTACTACATGGCCGAAGAAGTTAATTATTGTTCTATTCTCGAAGAAGAAAACTATACAACTTTATCTTACAAATCAAGAAAAGTATGGGACGATAAAGAATCGGAAATTGTAGATCTAAAACTTCCTAAAGAAATATACTATCAATATCTTGTCATGATGAATCGTTATCTATTGGTACCCACGCGGTGGGAAGAATACTATAAAAAGAATTTTTATCGTTCTTTCCTTCCATTTGATACAACCTACGTACATGGAGAAGGTGAGGAAGCATCGAAAGAAAAACCAGCAAATGTAACCCTTTTTGAAAGAGTCAAAGATGCTGAAACCATGTATGATGCAGCATGGAATATTATGTTCTGGCTAAAAGACGACATTGGTGGCATTTGGCATACCGGTGAAAAACCTCGAGGTTGGTTTAATATTTACAACAATTTACTTAACCTTGATGTAGGAATTTGGTGTGGAGAATGGTCTATCATTTACGAAGCATGTGCCCGATCAATGAATATTCCTACTGTTATTATTATTGGTCTTGGAGAGGATCATCAGTACAATAATTTTTACGACAATGGATGGCACCATGTGGATCCTTCTGCAGGAGAAAGCGGTGACACTGGAACATGGGAACCTTACATTGGCAATTCGCTAATTTACTATGAAAAATGGGGCAAACGTATCTTTAGTTGGCCAATGGAACGGGAAGGTAATGGCAAATATGATCATGTATGGCGCTCCAAACTCCCTTACAATCCTCCTGAAAAACTCACTAATATCTCATTCAAAGTATATGACGAAAACCACCTTCCGGTTGAAGGAGCAAGAATTGAGCTATGGAGTCATTGGCCAATGGAAAACAACTATGTCCCAGTTCCTTTCCCCAGCGCATTTGGATACACAGATAGTTTTGGGAAAGGCTTTATTGAAAAAGTAGGTCATCAAAACTTCACGTGCGTAGTGACAAGTAGAATTGGTACTACCAATTTCTTGATTTCACTTCGGGATGCTTCTTCAATTCCAACTTTAGGTTATGAAGTTATTATTCCAGGTACAATGCAAAATTTGTATCATTATAATATGGCCCCCGATCCTAATTTTTCCATTGACCATCTAGAACCTATTACTGTTGAAGCCACGGAAGAAACAGAAGCGTGGTATGATGATGAAAAAGGATTTGAATACATCCCTGTTGCAATTCTAGAAAAAGCAAAATGCACCGTTACTGTTGATGAAAAATCAGCAACAATATCCAATGATAAACATTCTCTTACACTAACAGTTGACAGCAAAGAAGCTACTTTGGACAAAGAAACTATTGCTCTTCACCATGAAGAAGTACCCATACTCCATAATGGTGCAATCTATATTCCGATTCATCTTACTACTCTTCTGGAGATTGAAACCCGATTCAACGATATGCGTAAATTATACGAGTTCTATATTGTTGATGTAAAAGAAGTATCCATGGAATTCTCTTCCCTTACTTCCGTCCAAAAGAATCACCATTGGATCGATGGATATACTACCATACTAGACTATATAGATTATTGGACTCCAACATCCTCTACGTTTGACTGCATTGTCCTCTCAGAATATGACTTATTCAGTCTTCTGCATGGAAATACAATTCATCAGTGCGATTGGATAACCATTGCTAGTGAGTTCCCTACTTCATCATTTAGCAGTACTCTTCCAAAAGAAGGAAAGTACTACGTTTTATTGGTCAATAATAATTATGCATCTTCTATTCAAGGAGATGTTTCTTTCGCTGTTCGTCCTTAATTACTTATACACAAAGAAGGGGTAAAATTACCCCTTCTTTTCTTCTTGTAAATTAAAGTAACAAATCCCTCCTTGAGGAATTATGTAGCACGATTTGCTAGGAGGATTTTGTCGAAATATCTCTTCAATCGTATCTACTTTTTTCATATGTACACTCTCGGTTTCATCTCTTGAAAAAGTGCTGTAAAGATAAAGTTGATAGTGTTCCTTTAATTTTGATAAGAAATATAACTTATGAAGTCCAAAGATAAATTTCTCTTGCAAAGAATCTTTTATCTCCGTTGAAGTCATGTTTTTAGATGCAAAATGCTGGAACACATCGTGTCCGTATTTTTCTTTACACTCTGCAACTAATAGTATTTTTCCTCCAGGTTTTACCACACCTGCTGTCAACTCAAGTGCCTTATGTGCCTGGTATAGATTGATATCTTTTGGGAATCCTCCAGCAGAAACTATGGCCATGTCAGATCGATTAGAAATGGGAACTGAAAACAAATTTCTAAATTCTAGAACACCTTGTTCCCACGATTTCACAGCATCCCCAGTAAATAGTTTAATAATCTCCTTCTCCTCGTTACAAATAACATTAATGCTAAAATCGACAGGACAGAGATGTAATGATTTCATCATATCGATATGCACCGGGTTATGACAGAGATTCCCCAAAAAGGATTGCTTTGATACCATTTTGGAGTGATTCGTTAATATTGCATCTTTGTTGGATACTCCTGGAAATATGCTCTTTCGACCACCAGAAAATCCAGCAAAATAATGGTACAGTATTTCTCCTATTGTGATGCGAAAATCAGCCTGTACAACTTCTTTGTTAATAAATAATGGCGTCAATGGATTTAGGTGACCAACATATTGTAGATCGTTGGCACAGCAATCATGAGAAACAATTCTATAATGTTGCACAATTTCTTTGCCAAACAACTTCTGTTTTTCAGGTTCCGTGGTTAACCTGTGGGTTCCAGTTGCAACAACAATAGAAATACAATTCCTTTGGATATTCAATTCTGCAAGGTAATCTAGTAAAGGCTTAAGAATAGTAATTGTAGGAGTAGACCTTGTTGTGTCATTCACAACTATGACTATTTTCGAAGGTTTTTTTTCCTTCAACAAACTAATTAACGATCTTCCAACAGTGGGGTTTATTAACTTCTCTAAGAAAAATCTCCGAACATGTAATGGTCCAGTGTGACCTTGAAAAGATAATATGGAACTGGTAATTGTATCTGGGATCGTAACTGTCTTTTTAGTTTCCCCATAGGGAAGCTTTACCATCATTTTATGGCAAATGTTTTTTCAATGGGAAGTTGTAATTCCACGGTTGTTCCATGGCCCTTTTTAGATTCGATTTTCAAATCCCCTCCATGGATGGCAGCAATTTTTTTTGAAATTGGTAGTCCAAGTCCTGTTCCTTGACTCTTTCTGTAATCTTCGTTCAATGGAACTAAAAAGAAAGGTTGGAAAAGATCTTTTATATATTGTTGAGGAATTCCAATTCCCTGGTCTTTTATTGTGGTGCAAACCATATGATCTTTTTTAAAACACTCAACAACTATATCTCCCTGATCCGAAAATTTAATTGCGTTTATTAGAGCAGACAATATAACTTTTTGAATACTATCATGATCGTATTCAATTTCAGGAACATCCACAGATGGTTCAAAATATATTCGAAGACCCTTCTTTTCTGCATCTCTTTTCACGATAGTTATTGCTTCTTTAATTGTTTGAATAATATCATCGCGTTTTTTCCGAAGATTGTACTCTCCATTGCTTAATTGACTATATTCAACAATATCATCAGTAAGAGCATTCAACTTTTGAATATTCTTGGAAGCTAAAGAACATAATTCGGCTTGTTTCTCATTCACAGATCCAAATGTTTCTCTTGAAATCATATCAACAGAAGCCTTAATATTTGTCAAGTGAGTTTTGAAATAATGCGACATCCCTCTCAATAGGAGTACACCACCTTTGCATTTATTGGACTGCAAAACAGTTGTAAAGATGGATTTTAACAAATCAGCACTCGTTACTCTATTTTTAATCAAGATGTCTGTTGCTCCGTTTGCAATATATTTACATATTTTATTGGCATTAATTGTACTAACTAAAGCAACAATGGGATAGTTTGGATAATGAGTATGGAAATAGGACAAGGTTTCTGTATCTGATAAGTATTTGGAATCGACATCCAGCAAAACAAGGTCAAACTTCTTATTTTTAGCCAATCGAAGTCCATCATCCATTCTTGAAGCCCAGGAAATCTCGATATCATAACCCTGAGAATCCTGTAATAAGCTCTCAATCAATCGAGCATTACCGGCATTATTTTCAATTAACAAAACGGAGATTTCAGTCTTTTTATCATTCATGGTGTGACATCCTTTTCTTTTTTATATCACGATTCGCTATAATAAGCAATGTAATAACATGAAATATTGCACCTGGAGTTTACTATGGCCAAAAAACTAGATCGATCAATACGACTATTCTCAGCTGTGAATATTGGAGTTGGGACAATGATTGGCTCTGCTATTTTTGTTCTGGTTGGCACTAGCATGGAGCTAGCTGGTCCTTCTGCGTTTATCTCTATAGGGCTTTCAGGGATTGCTGCACTATTTACTGCTTTCTCATTTGCTGAGTTAGTGACTGTAATTCCAACAGCTGGTGGTGGATATGCCTATGTAAAATCAGCCAGTAAAAATGGAATTATTGGATTCATCAGTGGCTGGGCTTTTTGGCTAGGATATGCTATGTCCTGTGGGCTCTTTGCACTTGGATTTGGAAACTACGTAGTCTATTTCCTTTCTCTGGCTGGAATTTCTTTCCCTCCCCTGTTTGCTTCTTATTTTTTGATTGTTGTTTTTGTAGCATTAAACATAAAAGGTTCTAAAAATTCAACTGGACTTCAAAACTGGATTACATCTATATTGATTCTAATTCTCATTGCTTATATTGGAATTGGCTTCTTTCATATTGATCCAAAAAATCTTACACCTTTGTTTCCTATGAAATTCAGTGGCACTGTTAGTGCAATTGGTATCTTATATATTACTTATATTGGATACGGACTAATTACAACCATGAGTGAAGAGATAGTAAATCCCAAAAAAACAATTCCAAAATCAATTTTCCTTTCTACAACTCTTGTTGTTGTTCTGAAAATTCTAGTGTTTTTGATAGCTGCTGGAGTCGTTTCGTGGACATTATTGGTTCCATCTGTCACAAATACACCCATGATTGATACAGCCACAAAGATGATTGGACCCTGGGGTGGATATATCTTTGCTTTTGCTGGACTCTTAGCTACTACGTCAAGTATCAATACAGCCATTCTTGCCTCCTCTAGAACATCCTATGCCCTTAGTAAAGATAGACGTTTTCCGTACGCATTCAGTTCCATCAATCGTACTACTAAAACTCCAGTGTTAAGCATCATTTTTGCAGGCTTCATTGCTGTAATTTCTACATCTTTACGTAATTTAGAGCAAATCTCCACAATCACTGCTCTATTTTCACTTATTGGCTATAGCTTTGTTAATATCGCTGTAATACAGCTTCGTAAGCAAAAACCTCTTGAAGAAAGAGCTTTTAAAGTTCCTTTATATCCCCTACCACCCATCATAGGAACGATCATTAATGGAGTATTAATTGTACAATTAGTACTCTCCGACATTCCTTCCACCGTAATAGCCATTGCTATTTTAATTGCTGGTACTGTGTATTATTATTATCTGTATCCAAAGATACAAAATTTACCAAAAGGGATAAGTCCTGCAGTTATGCCAACAATAACCCAAAAAAGTCTTACTATGTGTACGGATGAATACTCTATTCTGGTGCCTCTTGGAAATCCTAACACAGCAGAGGCATTGCTGAACATTTCTTATATGATTGCAAAAGGTAGTCCTTGTGGTAAAGTAATCCCAGCTCATGTAGTTGAGTTACCAGATTCTCTTCCTATCAATTCAAAATACACTGAGTTTCAAGATTTACTTAAAAACTATAATTTGCTCAAGGAAAAAACCAAAAAAATTGCTTCAAAATATTCCAGTGATGTAGAAACCACTTTAATTTACTCTAGGAAGAGAACCGATGCAATTGTGAATTTTTCTATCGAAAATTCAATCGACCTTACAGTTATTGGATGGCACAAATCGGGACTAGCATACAATATGCTAAACGGAATGATCCCCCACATACTAAAGAGTTCTATACCAACGGTTGCAGTCTATCGACCCGTACAAAATCGAACAACAAAAATTAAGAAAATTCTTTTCCCTTATTCCGGAGGTATCTACGGAACAACAGTTGCCTCAATTGTTAAACGGATTGCCTCCTACAATAGTGCTTTTGTCACACTACTAAATATTATTGATAAAGATAACTCACAAGAAGAAAAGGAAGAAATTGAAACGGTTTTTCTTGCTTCATTGGAAGCTCTTGATGTAAAAGGAGAAATAAAAACAATAGAATCAAGAAGAAATAATGATGCTTCCGCCATCATTGATGAATCTAAGGCAAACGACTTGCTTGTACTCGGAATGGAACCACGATGGGATATCCGAGAAACTGTAACTGGATTCTCGACAGATACTGTTACAGAACACTCGCATTGTAATGTTCTTCTAATTCGAGATCGGACAACTCCCTTAAATGCTAAACTGTTTCGACGAGTAATAGATAAAATTAACAAATTCTAACAATGACTAATTTGCTTTCGGTAAAGAAAAATATTTGTTATTTCACACTTCCAGCTTATGGCCATATATACCCTTCCTTGGATTACATTCGCAAATTAGTAAAAAAAGGTCACACTGTTTATTATTTTTCAGTTCCCAAGTTTAAAGACCTTATCAATTCTGTGGGAGCCAATTATGTAGATGTATTTGCCTACATGCCAACGTCTTTCAAAAAAGAATATACTAATCTGCAAAAAAATATGTTTATCGCAAGCTCACACCTACTTCAAACAGCAGGATACTCCATGAAAATTAGCTATCAAATAGTAAACGCTATTTCAGACAATAAAAGTCGATGGAATCCAGAATTGGTTATTCATGATAACTGCTGTTTATGGGGGAAAATCTTGGCTAATATATGGCAGGTACCTGCTATTTGTACTTTTTCAACATTTGTATATTCAGGGCAAGATTTGTTTTCCTTGCCTTTATCCTGGATTTTCTATGAAGTAAAAGAATGGAAAGCATTTTATACCTTTCTCTCGTTCCGAAAAAAGCTTTTAAAAAAATTTCCAGAACTTAAAATCACATTTTTTGACATGATTCAGAATAGAGAAAAAACAAATATCTTGTTTATGGACAAAAAACTTCAAAAAAACTCTCAGAACTTACCTACAAACTTCCACTTTATTCCAAGACCGTTTCAAAACTTTGGGAATCAAAAATTCATACCCTTTTTTGACAAAGACTTTGTATACGTTTCCCTTGGAACCATTCATTCTCAGAATTCCAATTTATATCAACTCATTATTAACATCCTGGGTAAAAACGGAATTCCCGCAATTGTTTCCCTAGGTGGTCTAACGACACAAATAAAAAACAATTATCTTTCACTGATAAAAATTTACAGAGAAGTGAATCAAATAGAGACTTTGAAAAGCTGTTCTATATGCATCACACATGGAGGTATGAATAGCTGTTTAGAAGTGATTCTATTATATTG
>CAYRBR010000026.1:0-11543 GCA_964422555.1 uncultured Caldisericota bacterium
CAGTTTGAATGCATATGCACAACCTTCCTCTGGTGGGGTAAAAACTCTTCCTGAAGTTACGCTTCCACCTCCCCCATCTATCCCTGGTACAGAATCGCAGGAAGCAGAAGATGGAACGATTGTAACTCCAAGAGACCAAATAAACGAACCTGCTATTGACGATATTGATTCTTTGAAGGGTCCCGTAGATCCTTCCCAATTAGAAGGGGATTTACATTCCATTAAACCTCCACCTATTCCAAGAGAGTTGTTGGAAGAGCCTCCTCCAACCCAAAACACAAATCAACAAATTGATATCAATGAGCCAGCTGAAGCATATCCGCTGCCATCGGCGGAAGGGAAACCATGGTTTTTCCAATGGTGGTTTATTTCAGTTCTTCTAATTGTGTTATCGGGTGTTGTGATTTTTGCTTTCAGAAATACAAGCATTCCATTGGAATCTTCCGAAAAGGAAAGCATTTTGCCAGGGACAAAAAAAGACAAGAAAAATGACTAAACGAGTTGTTACTTTTCTTCTTCTGTGTGTTTTTGTATCAGGATTTGCAGGCTGCCGAGTGAAAGAAAATTTACCTATTGTAAGTTTACACACAGAGAATATTAGAAATGGAAGAGTATCTTTGTATGCTGCATACGATAAATCTTCTGAACAACAGAAGAATTGGACACAGTTAAGTATCTATCGAGAAAAATTTGAAGAATTTGAATGTAGAATGGAATTCATAAGTCAAACGAACCAAGAATTTCGTCAGGTATTCTACAAAGAGAATCCAGTTACTACAAATGAATGCAAAATATTCCGTATCGAAACTCCTGCAGAAGATGAAAAAGAAATGCAAGATTCAAATGAGATTGAAAAAACACTTGTTTACAGAGGATTAAAAAAAGGCACTAGTTTTTATACATATAATAAAACTCACCAACCCGAAACAAATAGGCGGGTATACGTGGGCGATCAATGTTTTGAAAGAGACTATTTGCCCTATATACTGTGTTCATTTCCTTTTACGGAAAAAACTTCCGTTACTGTACGTTGGGTGAATAGTCGTGTCCCCAGGCAAGAAGATACCACTGAAAATGTAACAGGGATTACTACAGTGCAATATCTTGGGGAGGAAACTGTAAAGGCAAAAGGAAAAGAATACAACGCATACAAGCTTTCAATCCCGATTTTATCTTGTACTGCCTGGTATACAAAAGAAGCTCCGCATATTCCTGTGCGCATTGAATATCCAACAATTATGGAAGTATTGTTGGATTGGAATGAAATATAGTTTTTAAACAGAAATACAAAAAAAAGGGCTTGGTATTACCAAGCCCTTTTTTTATTGTTAAAAAAAGAAAGATTCTATTCAGATTTTTCTTCTGTAGAAGTTTCTTCTTCAGAAGTTTTTACGCCTTCTGTTGCTTCAGCGGCAGCTTCTTCCTCTTCTTCAGCGGTTGCCTGTCGAGAGAAAATTCCTACGATTTTGAGATTTGATGGGGAAACTAATTTGATTCCATCTTCTAATGGTATATCTCTGGTAAAGAGAACTTCACCAATATCGAGATCATCAATGTCGAGGATAATTTCTTTCGGAAGTTGTTCAGGTTTGCCTGCTATTTTTGTTTTGAATAAAACAAACTGAAGCTTTCCACCGTTTTTGATTCCTTTACAGTTTTCGTGATTGACTAAGCGGATAGGAACCGTAATGGTGACGTCTTGATCACTATTAACTGCTAAAAAATCTACATGGTAAGGTTCAAATGTAACTACATCTTTCTGAATTTCCTGAATGATTGAGGGAATTGTCTTCCCATCGGGTAGTTTGCATTGAAGATATACATTTCGACCATGCTCTTTTATCAGTTGTCTAAAATCTTTTCTATCAAAGGCAAGAGATATGTTATCCATATCTTTTCCATATACAATAGCCGGAACTAGATACGGATTGGTTTTATCTCGTTCTTTAAGTGCAAATTCGATAACTTCCATACAAAAACTCCTTAAATGTTTCTACAAACATAGAATTTTATTGACGAACATAATAAAGTCAAATTTCTATTCAGGTAACTGATGGTCCTTAAATAATGTTGGACCAGTTGTTTCTTCGAAAACTTCTGAGAGTGACATATTCATACAGATTCTAAAAATTGCCTCAGAAATCAAAGGTGCTATCGATAGCACAGTAAGTTTTGGGCAGGTTCTTAGAATATCTGGATTAATTGTAACAGAATTTGTTACAATTACTTCTTTAAATGAAGATTCGTTAATATTTTTTAAACAATCTCCTACAAATAGACCGTGTGAAATACAAGCATATACTTCTGTAGCTCCATTCGTCATTAGAAGTTTTGCAGCTGCACACATAGTACCACCTGTGGAAATAATATCGTCCATTAAAATAGCAGTTTTTCCCTTCACATCTCCAATAAGGTGCATGCTATTGACGATATCAGATTGCTCTCTATTTTTCTGACAAATTGCTACATCGCAATTGAGCATTTTGCTAAGAGTTTTTGCTCTTGCAACCCCCCCCATGTCGGGTGAAACTACAATTGGAGTAGAAGTGGATTTAGATAATAGATAGTTTTTGAAAATAAGGGCTGCGGTTAAGTTATCACTGGGAATGTCAAAGAAACCCTGAATTTGACCAGCGTGTAAATCGACACTCATGAATCTTGTAGCCCCCGCTGTTTCAATTAGGTTTGCCATCAATTTGGCGGTAATTGGTTCTCGAGCTTTTGTTTTTCGGTCTTGGCGAGAGTACCCAAAATAGGGGACTACAACTGTAATTTTTTCAGCAGAAGCTCTTTTGAGGGCGTCTATCATGATAAGAAGCTCGATGATATTATCGGATCCGCCGTTCGTCGATTGAATGATAAACACATCGTTTCCCCGAACGTGGCGTTCGGATCGACAGTATATTTCTCCGTCTGCGAAATGTTGGATATTCATTGGTGCCAAGGAGATTCCTAGATGTTTACAAACTTCTTCTGCTAAAGGTTTGTTGGAAGAACCGCTGAATAAAACAACAGAAGTAGGGTGTAATCTCATTTGGAACCTCTTTTTTCTTTTTGTGCTTTGTATCTTTTTGCCCAACCCTCTTTATTTACCTGTTTGTTTCGTTCAAGGGCTAATGCATCTTTGGGTACATTCTGGGTAATTACTGATCCAGCTCCAGTGTAAGCTCCATCTTCTATAGAAACAGGAGCAACGATAATAGTGTCCGAACCAATAAATACATTTTTCCCGATTGTGGTTTTGTTTTTCCCAAATCCGTCATAATTACAGGTGATAGTTCCGGCACCAATATTTGAGCTTTCCCCAATTTCAGCATCTCCAAGATAACTCAGATGATTTGCTTTGCTATGGGGATGAAGTTGGGTTTTTTTCATTTCTACAAATGTTCCTGCTTTTGCATTCGGTTCTAAAATGCAACCTTCCCGAAGAGATGTGAACGGACCAATTGAACAATGGTCTTTTATAACAATAGGGCCTTTTGTCCCTCTCATACATACAAAGGGACCAATTGTGCAGTCTTCTCCTACCTGGATAGTACCTTCTAGCCAAGTATTTGCTTTAATTACGGTGTCTTTATCGATTGTAACATTGGGCCCGATATACGTGGAATTGGGATCTAAAATAATAACTCCCTTTTCAACCATAAGGTAATCAAGGTGTTCTTGATTGGCCAGTTGAAGGGCTTGAGCTAGATCTTTTTTTGTATTAATCCCAATAATTTCTTCTTCTCCCTGTATTTGGAGAAGTGTGATTTTTTTGTGATTTTGAATAAGAGATGAAAACAAGTTGGTAATGTAGAATTCTCCCGATGCATTATCGTTATTTTGGATGGAGTCTAAATGAGATTGGATACTGGAGAGCGAGAATAGATACATTCCTGAATTGATCTCACAAATTGCTTTTTCTTCATTCGATGCATCTTTCCATTCAACAATTCGCTCAAAAGCGTTGGAAGAAGTGCGGATAATTCGACCATATTTTTTTGGATTTTCGATTTGAGCTGTAATAATTCCTGCATCTGAGTTTTGGGTGTAGAATTCTGTAACAAACTGTCGAAGGGTAGAAGATTGGATAAGGGGAGTATCCCCACAAAGCACCAAAATATCATGTATAGAAGATTCTATTTCATCAAGACCGGATAGTAACGCATCCCCAGTTCCTAGTGGTTTTGTCTGGACTGCAACAGTAATGCGAGTTGAAAACTGTTCTCGTACCAATGTTTCATATTGGGGAGAAACAACTACTACAATCTGGGCAGGATTTACCTTTTCGGCTTTCTCAATGATATGTTCCAGAATTGGTTTTTCGTAAAAGGGGGTGAGTACTTTGGGATAGTTGGATTTCATTCGAGTACCATTTCCAGCAGCTAGTATCACACAAGCTAGTTGACGTTGATTCATGATTCCCCCAAAAAAAAGCTGGGACGGCAGGATTCGAACCTGCGAATGACGGCACCAAAAGCCGTTGCCTTGCCGCTTGGCCACGTCCCAATTAATCTCACAGCTATGTCAGTATAATTAAAAAATAAGAAAAATCTATAGTTTCAGGACAGATAAAAAAGCTTCTTGAGGAATTTCTACATTTCCAACCATTTTCATTCTCTTTTTTCCTTGTTTTTGTTTTTCCAGCAATTTACGTTTCCGAGTGATATCGCCTCCGTAGCATTTTGCAATAACATCTTTTCGGAGTTGTACAATGTTCTCTCTAGCAATAATTTTCCCCCCAATTGCTGCCTGCAGTGCCACATTAAACATTTGCCTAGGAATGGTTTTCCGCAGTTTTTGCAATATCAACTTTCCCTTTCGGTGTGCCTGATCTTTTACGCACATAAAGGAAAGAGCATCAACGGGGGATTGATTTACAAGAATACGTACCAGAACAATTTTTTCTTCCTGGTATTTGTATAGCTCGTAGTCTAGAGATGCGTATCCACGAGAAACAGACTTAAGTTGGTCGTAGAAGTCAATAATGATTTCGGATAAAGGGTAGATATATTTTAACATAACCCGGTTTTCAGACAGGTATTCCATGTTCAGGTATTGCCCTCGTTTCAATTGTGACAGTTCCATAATGGATCCAATATGTTCGGGGGGTGTTATGATAGAAGCTTTTACCATTGGTTCTCGAACTAGTTTAATTTGGGAAGGATCGGGAAATTTTGATGGGTTTTCCACGATGATCTCTTTTCCATTTCGAAGTTCCATTTGGTATGCTACACTGGGGGCAGTGTTAATAAGTTGAATTTCATATTCTCGTTGTAAACGTTCGTTAATAACTTCCATGTGAAGTAAACCCAGGAAGCCGGCTCTGAAACCATAGCCAAGAGCATCTGATGTTTCCACTTCATACTGAAGGGATGGGTCGTTCAATCGAAGTTTTTCAAGTGAAGTTTTTAATTTTTCGTAATCATTAGGGTTTACTGGGTAGATTCCGCTAAATACCATTGGAGATGATTTTCTGTAGCCCGGGAACGCTTTTTCTGTAGGATTTTTTGCATCAGTAACGGTATCTCCTACGTTTACCACTTGCGGTTTGCGGATAAGACCCGTGAAGTATCCTACTTCTCCTGCAGATAGTTGTTCACAATCTACCATTCCCATTTTAAAGACACCTACGTCCATCACTTCAAACTCTTCATGGTTTGACATAAAGCGAATTTTCATTCCTTTTTTGATGGTACCATCTAACACTCGAATGTGACTGACAACTCCCTTGTAGGTGTCAAAATGGGAATCAAAAATCAGTGCTTTTAACGGGTTATCTTTATCTCCGGATGGTGGGGGAACTTTGTGTTTCACGGCCTGTAAAATATCTTTGATTCCAGCCCCACTTTTCCCAGAGGCAAGAATAATTTCTTCTTCATCACAACCAATTAATTCTTTAATTTCTTGGACGGTTTCTTTAATGTTGGCTTGTTGCATATCAATTTTATTGGCAACTGGAATAATCTCTAAATCGTTTTCAATTGCTAAATATGTATTAGCAACTGTTTGTGCTTCTACTCCCTGAACTGCATCCACAAGCAAAATTGCTCCTTCGCAGGCAGCTAAACTTCTGGAGACCTCGTAACTAAAATCGACATGACCAGGTGTATCAATAATGTTAAACAAATACTGCTCATCGTCGATTGTAAATTCTAATCGAATCGGATGCGATTTGATTGTAATTCCTCGTTCTCGTTCTAAATCCATTGAATCAAGGAGTTGCGATTCGGTAGATTCGCTTTTGATTTTGTAGAACATATCACTAACTTGGATAAAACGATCCGAAATAGTCGTTTTCCCATGGTCAATGTGCGCAATAATTGAAAAGTTTCTTATATTTTTTTTATCCATCAGACAAATAATGGTAATTGAGCATGATTTTATGTCAACTTTTTTCTAAATATTCATCATAGAAAGGGAAATTATGGTATATTATTATCGTGAAAGGAGTAAGACTATGAGTAACATTATTGGTATACTTATGGGGAGTGATAGTGATTACAACTATGTAAAAAAAACCCTGCAAGTTCTTGAGTCGTATGAAATCCCATTTGAAATTTCCGTTATTTCTGCCCACAGAGATACAGAAAGTGCTCTAGCCTACGCGAAATCTGCAAAAGAAAAAGGAATCAAAGTGATTATTGCTTTTGCAGGGATGGCTGCTCATTTGGCAGGAGTAGTTGCTGCTAATACTCTATTACCTGTAATTGGTGTTCCACTGGATAGAACCGGTTTTGGTGGACAAGATGCATTACTTTCTACAGTTCAAATGCCCCCCGGCATTCCTGTAGCAACTGTTGGAGTAGATGCAGGGGCAAATGCAGCTTGGTTAGCCCTTCGAATTCTGGCACTTTCAGATGCTAGCATTGAAAGTAGATTGGCTACCGAAAAAGAGAACATGAAAAAGAAACTTATAGAAAAGACAGAAAAAGTGAGGAAAATGTGGCATGACAAATAGTAAGCCAATATTTGAAACAGATTTACATATAGAAAATATTTCCCTCTTTAAAAAGGGAAAGGTTCGGGATGTATACGATTTAGGTGATAAGCTGCTAATTGTATCCACCGATCGACTTTCTGCCTTTGATGTAATAATGAAGGAACCCATCCCAGATAAAGGGAAGATTCTTACTTCTCTTTCTTCCTTCTGGTTTAAGAAACTGGAAAATATTGTTCCCTCTCACTTCATTACCTCTGATGTGTTTTCGTACATGCCTTCATTAAAGCAGGAAATGGAGCAGCTAGAAGGGCGTTCCATGATTGTGAAGAAAGCCGACCTGATTCCCTTTGAATGTATTGTACGTGGATACCTTATGGGCTCAGCCTATCGGGAGTATATGAAATCGGGTACTATTTGTGGACAAATTACAGAGCCTGGATTAAAAAAGGGTTCTCGCTTTAGTACTCCTCTTTTTACTCCTTCTACAAAAGCAGAAGAAGGACATGACGAGAATATCAGTTTTGACCAAATGAAGGAGCAGATTGGATCGTTAGCAGATACATTAAAAGAGTATTCACTTAAATTGTTTAATGCTGCAAGCGAGTATGCTTTATCGAAGGGAATTATTATTGCAGATACAAAAGTTGAATTTGGAATGATTGATGGAGAAGTAATTTTGATAGACGAAGTATTCACTCCAGATTCTTCACGATTTATTTTAAAGAAAGATTATGACAGGGGGTTGGTGGATCAATCTATGGATAAAGAATTTATCAGAGCATACCTGGCCTCTCTGGATTGGGATAAACAACCACCCCCACCATCCATTCCAGATGATGTCATTGAAAAAACACAGCACCGGTATCAAGATATCAAAGATTTGTTAACCCAATTATAAAAAAGTGAAGTAGGAGGGTATTATGCCTCAAATTTATTACTGGTTTATTATAGGGATTGCCCTAATGATTTTAGAATTGTTTACACCTGGTTTTTTTCTTTTGTTAACTGGTATAGCTGCCATTATTACAGGAGGATTATCATATTTGTTTCCCCCTGACATGATCGCATTACAGTGGATACTATTTGGACTTTTCACAATTCTGGCCTTGGTGTTTCTACGCAAATATCTGTTGAACAAGACAGAACCAGCTGAAACTATAATGACAAATGTCGATGGTTTAATTGGGAAAAAGGCTGTAGTGATTCGTGAAATTATTCCTGATTCAATGAAGGGTCAGGTAAAAATTAACGGAGAAATCTGGATTGCTCAATCAGAGAATAATTCTGCTGTTCCTGTTGACGAAGAAGTGGTTGTAAAAAAAGTAAGTGGCACGAAACTTATTGTTGGAAGGAGTTAATATGAATCCGTTAGTTGTTATTTTAATTGTTGTTTTTATTCTCATTTTTTTGTTCCGTGGATTACGAAAAATTCGACCTTACCAGAGAGGTGTTGTTGAACGTTTAGGGAAATACGCAAAAACAATTAATCCTGGATTAAATTTTATTATTCCGTTTATCGACTCTGTTACAAAAGTAGATATGCGCGAAAGCCTAATTGACGTACCTCCACAGGAAGTTATCACAAAAGATAACGTAGTGGTTACAGTGGATGCTATCATCTATTACGAAGTAACTGATCCGTATCGAGTAATATACAATGTAACTCACTTCCGGTTATCGTCTGTAAAATTAGCCCAGACAAACCTTCGTAACATTGTTGGAGAACTTGAATTAGACCAAACTTTAACAAGTAGAGAAATGATTAATACTCGACTGCGAGAAGTACTCGACGAGGCGACTGATAAGTGGGGTATCAAAGTAACCCGTGTAGAAATTAAAAAGATTGATCCGCCACATGATATTACCGAGGCTATGAGTCGACAAATGAAAGCAGAACGAACAAAACGTGCTGCAATCCTTGAAGCGGAAGGTATTAAACAGTCTGAAATTACAAAAGCCGAAGGTCAGAAACAGTCCGCCATTTTAAAGGCCGAGGGAGAAGCTGCTGCGGTTGAACGGAAAGCAGATGCCAAGAAATACCAGTTACAAATTGAGGCTGAAGGACAAGGAGAAGCTATCATACGTGTTTATAAGTCGATTCATAAAGGGCAACCTACAAAAGACTTAATAACGATTCAGTATTTAGAAGCTTTGAAAAAACTGGCCGATGGAAAATCATCAAAAATGTTTATTCCTTACGAAGCATCCAATATTTTAAGCAGTCTTGGTATGATTGGTGAAATATTTAATTCGAAATCAATGGGTAAACTTGCTGATCAAAATGAAGCAGAAATAGAAGAAGACGCAGAATTGTCAGCTGAAGATTAATATACATCCATAAGACTTCCTATACAAACACCCTCTGTTCTTTGAGAACGGAGGGTGTTTTTACATTATTAACCAATTCGATACTATCTTTTTCTTTTTTTTGGGTATATTGTAAGTATGAAAAAGAAAACCGTATTACACGAATGTAATGTTAGTATTCACGAAGAAGATGATGGGTTTGTTGCAAGTTGTGAAGAACTTGATATTGAGTGTTATGGAAATACACCCGAAGAAGCCCTGGAAGAATTAAAAACTGAAATATCTTCATTATTAGAACGACAAGAAGATTATGAAGTGATTCATGATTCCCTAAAAGACAGAATTGATTTTACAATCTTTCCTGTTCATACCATCGGAGATGCCTAAACACGTCTGTCTTTTACTAAGCGGTGGCATAGACAGTGCTGTTGCTACGTATATCCTACAAAAGCAAGGTTATTTTGTGCATGCGCTATACCTGCAGATGCATGCTTCTTATTCCTCTGATGCATTACACCAGGCACAGGAAATAGCTTCTCATTTCCAGATCCCATTTTCTGTTTTAGATGTAAAAAAGAGTTTTAACGAAAACGTTTACTCCCCTTTACTTAAAAATTACAGCAAAGGTATTACTCCAAATCCTTGTATATCCTGCAATCCTTCGATTAAGTTTGGAGACGATGTTGTATCTTTTTCAAACCAACACGATCTTGCTTTTATTGCGACAGGTCATTATGCAAGAATTGAACAAAAAACAAACAAGCAATATCTTTGTAAAGCTACTGACGTTACAAAAGACCAGAGTTATTTCATGTATCGGATTCCATCTACTGTATACTCTCGATTGTTATTTCCAATAGGCGAGTACTGTAAATCTGAAGTTCGAGAAATGTCTTCACAATTAGGCTTTCGGAGAGATTTTTTTGACAAGGAAAGCAACGATCTGTGTTTTTTTAATGGTACGTATCGAGAGTTTGCATCAACACACATTCAATTGACTCCGGGCTTCATTCGTCGCTCCAATGGTGAAATATGTGGGCAACACAATGGTATTGGGTTGTATACCGTTGGACAAAGACAGGGTCTTGGCGTTTCTGCTGACAGACCTTTGTATGTAGCGAAGATAAATGCAGAGAAGAATGAGATAATCGTAGGGTACAAAGAGGAATTGTTTTCCCGGGAGTGTACTTTGCATTCTTTCGTTTGGCATGGAACAGATCAGGAAAAACAAAGTACAGATTTAGGTGTTAAGGTACGCTATCGTTCGAAAGAAGTAACGTGTACTTTGCATATTCAGCCAGACGAAATAAAGGTACATTTCTTAGAGCCAATTTTTGCAATAACTCCTGGACAATCAGCCGTGTTTTATATCCAAGATCGATTGGTGGGTGGGGGAATTATTGCAAGCTAGAGCATACTCGGTACAATAATTATACTATTTACTATCTATAAGTATTGTTTGTAGAAGAAAGAGGACTATATGCCGGATCATCGATACGAAGATATCTCCCTGTTTATTGTAACCGGCTTATCTGGTGCAGGAAAAACGCAGTGTCTGAAACTGTTGGAGGGACTTGATTATTATTGTGTTGATAATCTTCCTATAACTCTAATAGTACAATTTGCTGATCTGCTTTTAACAAGAAGTATGGGGCCTAACCATAAACATACAGCAATTGTTGTAGATGTCCGTGGAGGGTATTGTTTGGACAATATTCAAGATTATCTACACACATTGCGAGAAAAGGGAATCCATTACACTATTTTATTTTTAGAGGCATCAGATGAAATCTTAGTCCGTCGATTTTCTGAAACAAGACGGAAACACCCTTTGTCTGATGGAAAGGGAAATTTATCCGCCATTATTGCTGAAAAAGCCTACTTAAAGGAAATACGAGACCAGGCTAACTACATTATTGACACGACGGATTACACAATAAAAGATCTGAAAGATAAGTTAATGACAATTGTGTCGAATGTATCGAATGAGCAGAGTTTTAATACTCTTAATGTAAACATTATCTCTTTCGGATACAAAAGAGGAATTCCCATAGATGCTGACATTGTTTTTGATGTTCGTTTCTTACCAAATCCTTTTTATATACCCGAGTTAAAACCACTTACCGGAATGGATTCTTCCATTCAGGAATATGTAATAAACAACCGGAACGCATCTATTTTTCTACAAAAGACCGCTGATCTTCTTATGTTTTTAATTCCTGTTTATTCGAATGAGGGGAAAACACAACTCACGATTGGATTTGGATGTACGGGGGGAAAACATAGGTCCGTAGCGGTTGCGTCTGTTATG
>CAYRBR010000026.1:11553-18795 GCA_964422555.1 uncultured Caldisericota bacterium
AAGACTGGGACGACGTCAAGGAGGAGGTACTGGAAATGTCCGCTGATATGGCGGAGCAATATCCAGGTGCTGACCATATCATCGTGGACCATGAGTTGGAAGCGCTGGAGGAGTCAATCATCGTGGTGGTATAGAATATCGCGATGGTTTGCCCCTGGGATGAATGTGAAACGATGGTTGCTGTTAATTCTTCTTGGGCTGTCAATGTTGGCTGTTGCTGTCATGGTTTTAGTTGACTTTACCAACCTGGGAGCAATGAAGAGATTTGTGATTGATTTTTTAATCGATGTATTTGGTAAAAACAGATTGTATACTCCTGGTTGGTTTTCTCAATTAATGGGTGTTTTTGTTTTCTTGCTAGCAGGTTTTTTTGTAGTTTATGGAATTCAACACCTGCTTAACTCAATTATTGATTCACTTTTACCTGAAAGGGAAAAAGAAGTATCCGATTTAATTCGAGAATATCGATTCAAAAGTGATATGTTAAATGTACTGGTGATTGGTGGAGGAACGGGGATTTATCCTTTTCTTGAAGCCTTGCGTACTTTACCTGTTTCTACAACGGCTGTTGTAACGGTTGCTGATAACGGTGGTAGCTCAGGAATTCTTCGAGATGAATATTCGATCCCAGCTCCGGGTGACATACGACGAGCATTGATTGCTTTATCGGATAGAAAATCGGGGGACCTGGATACTCTGTTTAACTATCGATTTACGGAAGGATCCCTCAAGGGACATACTGTAGGGAATCTAATGATTGCAGGTTATACTGAAATGACAGGTGATTTTTCCGAGTCTATCTTTAAGCTAAGTCGCATTTTATCCGTGAAGGGAAAAGTAATTCCATTCACTTTAAATAATCTTACTTTGTGTGCAGAATATGAAGATGGCACTGTTGTGCATGGAGAAGCAGATATACACAAAGCGGGAAAGAGAATCAAAAAAGTATTCTATGACCCTCCTTACTGTAAGCCCATGATTCGAGTGATTGAAGAAATTGATAAAGCAGATATTATTCTTATGGGTCCTGGCAGTCTTTTCACAAGCATTCTTCCTTGTATGATTATTTCTCCTATAGCAGACATTATTTCGCAAAGCAGTGCTTTAAAAGTATATATCGCGAACCTAATGACAGAAGTAGGGGAAACTGATAATTTATCTGTTACCGGACACATTAAAGCTTTGTTTGAAAATGCAGGTAAACAGGTTGCTGATTATGTGATGGTGAACAATGGTAGGATTAATCCTGAACTAATGGCCTTGTATGGACAGTATAATGCGAAACCAGTAAAGCCTGATATTGAAGCTATTCGGGATCTAAACGTAACGGCATTGCAATACGATCTGGTTGATTCAGATTGTGATCGTATTCGACATAGTTCCGAGAAAGCACGACTAGCTTTAATAGATATTATTCATACCTTCACAAACATTCGAGGAAAACGCATACGCTTCTAATAAAAAAAAGCCCATTTGTTTCAAACAAATGGGCTTTAAGACTACGTAAATAGCGTTTACTTAACGTTTATCTTAAACATTCTTGTTTCAGCTGGTTGTTCTCCTTCTTCCCAATCACGAGCTAAAGCAAAGTCAATTTTTGTGTTTCCGGTACCAATCGCTTTGAAAATCCAGGTATGTTCTCCTGGGACACCTACCATGCCTTCTTCAGCAGGTGCTTCATAATTGTCAGAAACATATTCCATAATATCTGCATCTTCGATTGTGTAATTCCAAGTGTAACCAGTAGAACCATTTTCTTCTAATGTAATTGTAATGGTATCTTCTTTGTTCATTTCGTATGTTACTTCTGTGGAATCAGCTGTAATATTCTTCGGTTCGGAATTACAGCCAACAAAGGCAAAAGCGGAAATCAAAAGAACTAAACAACTAGCTATACTTACATTTAAAACTTTTTTCATAGCAATCCCCCTGGAGTTATATTAATCTTATTATAACAACAACCTTCTAGTTGTGAAATGTTTTACAATACTTAAAATGGTTTAGTGATATGAAAAATACGAATACCGATGAAATGAAAATAATTGTTGAATCTGAAACCGAGTTGTTTCTTTTTGCAAAGTGTTTTTCCAAGCTATTACATGGCAATGAAGTTTTATACCTTCATGGAGAGTTAGGTGCCGGAAAAACGACCTTTGTAAAAAAATTGGCAGCTCAATATGGAATATCTTCGGATGATGTTTTAAGTCCTACTTTTGTGTTGCAGAGAAAATACAACGGACAAATTTCAATTCTTCATTATGATTTTTACCGATTAGAAGAAGTTGATCAACTACATGATATCCTTTTTTTGGATGGTTTAGAAGAAAACGGATTGAAAATTGTAGAGTGGGCTAACCTATTTCCTTCAATTCGAGACAAGGCAGACTATATTCTTACTTTTGAACCGATAGGGGATACAAAACGAAGTATAGTAATAGAAAAAATTGGATTGAATCATGATTAGTGTTTTATTGCAAACGGTTCTTTCAAAGACAGAGATTGCTGTGTTCAACGACCAGGTAAAAATTGCTTCCGTGGTGAAAGAATCTCTTCAGAAAAGTAATAACACATTTGTGTGTGATATTGCCTCCTGTCTGCATCAATTTGAAATGAATATAACCGACGTGGGTTGTGTTTGGATTATAAATGGACCCGGCTACTATACTGGGATTCGGATTGGATTAGCTATTGGAAAAGGAATAGCAGATCCGTTACAAATTCCTGTTCGACTCGTAAATACATTTCATTGGTTGTACGAGGGAGTGAGTTCTGGTAATGCTTTTACAAAACTTTTTATTCCTTCTTCCAAACGGGAAGGATTTCTGGCTTTTATGCACAAAGACACAATTGAAGAAATTCGTTTTGTATCTGTTTCTTCTATTCAGATGCAAGAAAAAGAACAGTATGCTTCTTCTGATATTTATTGCTATGCAAATACTCTTTCCTTTGGGCATAACATATCTGAAATTTCTTCTTTACCAGGGAATTATAACGAAGTATCCGATGCATCTGACCTGCTTCCAAACTATATGAAGTCTGAAGATGATTTGTTTGTTAAGAAATCATAGAGGTATAAATGTATATTCTTGGGATTGAAACATCATGCGATGATACTGCAGCAGCAGTACTAACTGATGAGAACAAAGTGGTGGCAAATGTTCTTTCTTCACAGGTTTCTTTTCATGCCAAATATGGTGGAATTGTACCGGAAATTGCTTCTAGAAAACATCTGGAATTAATTTCTCCTGTTTGTAAAGAAGCTCTTCATGTTGCTAATATTGGGTTTTCTGATATTGGATTGATTTGTGTCACACGTGGACCAGGATTAATAGGTTCATTATTGGTGGGAGTGGAGTATGCGAAATCTTTAAGTTTAAGTTTA
Source organism: uncultured Caldisericota bacterium (assembly GCA_964422555.1). Classification (GTDB taxonomy): domain Bacteria; phylum Caldisericota; class Caldisericia; order UBA6126; family UBA6126; genus JAGLCW01. The sequence continues at coordinate 14,936 of CAYRBR010000026.1, forward strand.
CAAATTCCCATTAAAGGAATGAATCATATGGAAGGACACTTGTTGTCTCCCTTACTGGTACAGCAAATTCAGTATCCGAGTATTGGTCTAATAGTATCGGGGGGACATACAGAGTTTATTTTTATCCAAGCCCCTGGTTGTTATCAGAAAATTTCTTCTACAGTTGATGATGCCTGTGGAGAATCTTTAGACAAATTTGGCAAGATGATTGGAATTCCTTATCCCGCGGGACCTAAAATAGAGAAAATTGCATTGCAGGGTGACTCAACCGCAATTGAATTTCCAATTCCTTCAGTGAGAAATAGACCATTGGATATGAGTTTTTCTGGGTTAAAAACAGCTGCCTTGAATTGCATCCGAAGGTATGATAAAGATTCACTGGAAGCAGTAAAAAAAGATCTTTGTGCATCGTATCAATTTGCTCTTTTCAGACATATCTGTAAAACCGCAAAAAAAGTGTTAAAAAACTATCCTGCAAAAACTTTGTTATTATCGGGAGGTGTTTCTGCTAACAACACGTTGCACAAAATGCTTCAAGATGCAGTATCTATCCCCGTTATTAAACCCTCTCTGAAAATATCAACCGACAATGCAGCCATGATTGCATTTGCAGGTTATTTACGATATATGGCTGAAGGTTCTGACGACCTATCGTTTGAAGTAGAATCATCTCTTCCATTAGTCTCCTATAAAACAAAAAAGTAGTTGCACTTGTTTAATTACTAAGTACAATAATTTTTGCATTGCCCGATGGTGTAATTGGCAACACGCCTGACTCTGGATCAGGAAAGTCTAGGTTCGACCCCTAGTCGGGCAGTTTTCTATGGCGCCATAGAACAGCGGTCAGTTCGGGGGGCTCTCAATCCCCAGACAGGAGTTCAACTCTCCTTGGCGCTATTGACTCCAATATGCATTCCTTTTTTCCCTGTAAGAAAAACCAAGTTGTTACATTTATGCAACTGTTTGAAGTTTACATTAACCCTGGCTTATATATAATCTTAGCCATGAGGATACGAGAGGTGTATATTGCATCTGATCATGCTGGCTTCAAACTTAAGCAAGCTGTTATGGAATGGTTAGATAGCCAGGGAGTTTCTTACACTGATTTTGGTCCTTTCGAGGGCAACCAATCGGTGGATTACCCTGATTATGCTGAGAAAGTTGGGAAAGCCATTCGTCAGCAAAGGGATTGCTATGGAATTTTGATCTGTGGTAGTGGAATTGGAATTTCTATTGCTGCTAATAAGATTAATGGAATACGAGCTGCTCTTTGTTCAGAGCCTGTATCAGCAGAACTCTCCCGACTTCATAATAATGCCAATGTTCTTTGTATGGCAGGTAGAATGATTGGTATTACAATGGCTCAAAATATCGTGTCCACTTTCCTGAAAACATCTTTTGAGGGGGGTAGACACGAGAGACGTATACAAAAAATTCATGTGTTGGAGGATAAATCACAATGAAATTAGAACATTTGAATTCCGTGGATCCGGAAATCGCAAAAGCTCTTCAGGGAGAACTTGATAGAGAGAGAAGTAAGCTGGAACTCATTGCCTCAGAAAATATTGTTTCTGAAGCTGTTTTAGAAGCCATGGGTTCAGTCGGCACAAATAAATATGCCGAAGGCTATCCTGCAAAACGCTATTATGGTGGTTGTGAATTTGTCGATATTGCCGAAAATTTGGCAATTGACAGAGCAAAAGAACTTTTTAAAGCGGAACATGCGAATGTACAACCTCATTCTGGAGCACAGGCAAACACATCTGTTTATTTTGCTGTTCTAAAGCCAGGTGATTTAATTATGGGTATGAACTTGTCTCATGGAGGACATTTAACCCATGGACATCCTCTATCCATTTCCGGTAAATACTTTGAAACAGTACAATATGAAGTAGATCCCGAAACGGAACAAATCAACTATGAAGCCGTTGCTGAAATGGCTCGCAAGCATAAACCAAATTTAATTGTTGCAGGAGCCAGTGCATACCCTCGAACCATTGATTTCAAAAAATTCGGAGAAATTGCACAAGAAGTGGGAGCTTACTTAATGACAGATGTTGCCCACATAGCAGGCCTTATCGTGACTGGTTTACATCCAAGTCCAGTACCCTATGCTGATTTTGTTACAACAACTACTCATAAAACTTTACGAGGTCCTCGTGGAGGATTAATTCTCTGTGCTGAAAAATACAAAAAAGAAATTAACAAAGCTGTTTTCCCTGGTATCCAGGGTGGACCTTTAATGCATGTAATTGCATCGAAAGCGGTTGCTTTTCATGAAGCACTACAGCCTTCTTTTAAAGAATATCAGAAACAAGTAATTGCAAATGCAAAGAAACTTTCAGAAGTACTCGCCGAACAAGGTCTTCGAATTGTGTCCGGTGGAACTGACAACCATCTTATGCTGGTTGACTTAAGACCTTTACATTTAACTGGAAAGAAAGCAGAAAAGATTCTGGATGCGATTGGTATTACCTGCAATAAAAACACAATTCCGTTTGATCCTGAAAAACCATTTGTAACTAGTGGGATACGCATTGGTACCCCTGCTATTACAACTCGTGGAATGAAAGAAAAAGAAATGGAAGAAATTGGATCCATGATTTATGATGCATTGGCAAAACACGAAGACGAAAACTATTTACAAAGCATCGCTGACAGAGTGAAAAAGTTAACTGATCAATTTCCAATTTATCCTGGATTGAAATATATTTAAGTTACATAGTATTTTTTGAATGGAGGAAGCATAAATGGCAACATGGATTGTACTGGGTATAATACTCGTAATTGTTATCTTTGTTTGGACAACGTACAATAAACTAATCCGACTAAAAAATCGATTTCAGAATGCTTGGGCTCAAATTAATGTGGAACTAAAACGACGATACGATTTAATTCCTAACCTAGTGAACGCTGTAAAAGGGTACATGAAGCATGAAAGAGAAACTCTTGAAGCTGTCGTTAATGCTAGAAAAACATGTATTGATGCTTCCAGTGTTGCCGATCAGGGAAAAGCTGAGAATATGCTTACGGGAGCTTTACGCCAACTCTTTGCATTAGTTGAGAATTACCCCGATTTAAAAGCAAATGACAATGTGCTAAAAATGCAGGAAGAATTAACAAACACCGAGAATAGAATTTCCTTTTCCAGGCAATTCTACAACGATATTGTACTGAAATTCAACGAAGCCATTATGGTGTTTCCTGGGAACATTGTTGCATCTATCTTCGGATTTTCAAAACAAGAATATTTTGAAGTTGATATCAATGCTGTTAGTAAAGCTCCAACTGTAGATCTAAGTTTTGACACTCCAGCTCCAACGGAGAAAAAATAGTACAGAATGGATAGCAGGGTAAAGCATTGATCTACGATCAAATAGAAAAAAACACAAGAAATTCGATCTTATTGATCGTTTTAATGACTATTTTCACCGTTTTGGTTTGCTGGTTTGTTGGAGATTATTTTTTTAACCAGGGAGTAGTCGGCGTTGTTATAGGAGTTGGTATTGCTTCTATATCGGCATTGTCCAGCTATTATGCTGGAGATAAAATTGTGTTAACTTCTGTTCGGGCAAAAAAAGCAAATTTAGATAGACATCGGGTTTTGATGAATGTAGTGAAGGAAATGTCCCTTGCCTCTGGGTTGCCAACCCCAGAAGTATATGTTATTCCTGACAACTCTCCCAATGCTTTTGCAACCGGGAGAGATCCGGAACATTCTTCAATTGCTGTTACAGAAGGCCTCCTGCAAGCCCTTACCAGAGAAGAGCTGCAAGGAGTGATTGCTCATGAAATGTCACATGTTCAAAATTATATTGTTTCCAAAGTGTTAGGATTTCATCTTCTTTAGATTTCATCAT
>CAYRBR010000027.1:0-18511 GCA_964422555.1 uncultured Caldisericota bacterium
TCCTTCCCTACCAAATCCAATCGGTAATACCATTAGATAAAACTTCTCAAAAGTTAAATATTGAAAGAAAAAAAGAAAATTCTTTTTTAATACTTAACAAAGAACAAAATTCTGAAGACACCCATTGGGATATTATAGGGATAAAAACCATCAGCAAAGAGCTTTATCTTGAAACATACAATTTAAAAAATAACGAATAGTTTCCTTTGTCTTGAATCTTTTTCCTTATTGATTCAACTCTGGTTTTCCATACATTTATAGCATGCAAAATTTATTTGGTTCTCCTTTGTCTAGCTCCTCGAAACACACTCCATTGGCAGATAAACTTCGCCCTACCACTATTGAAGATGTTGTTGGGCAGGATCATTTGGTGGGAGAAAATGGCTTTTTATCTAATCTGATTAACCAAGGGACCATTCCTTCTCTTGTTTTTTGGGGTCCTCCGGGCACAGGGAAAACAACCTTAGCTCATATTATCGCCAGCCGAACCCCTTATCCTTTTGTGCAATTCAGTGCTGTCACTTCAGGAATCCCTGAGATAAAAAAACTACTTAAAGAGGTTCAAAAACAGAACTCAACCATCTTGTTATTTATAGATGAAATTCATCGATTTAATAAAGCACAGCAAGATGCTTTTTTGCCCTATATTGAAAAGGGTACCATTGTATTGATTGGAGCTACGACCGAGAATCCCTCTTTCAGTTTAAACAATGCTCTATTATCGCGATTAAAAGTAGTAGTTCTTCATCCATTGGAAGCGATTGATATTAAGCAGATATTAACGAAGGCCTTAGAGCTAAAAGATGAAGAACAATCCATTCAGGCAACCATCCCTTCCTCTGGTTTGGACATCATCGCTTCCTATGCTTCTGGGGATGCACGCACTGCATTAAATTTGCTGGAATGGATTGGGAAATTATATGGGAATGCATCCGAAATAACCGATGAAAACATTTTGCACGTCATTCAGAAAAAAATGCCACGATACGACAAAAAAGGAGAATACCATTACGATTTAATCTCAGCATTACATAAAAGCATGCGAGGTAGTGACGCGGATGCGGCTATCTACTACGCGACAAGAATGTTAAATGCAGGGGAAGATCCTTTATATATTGCTCGTAGATTAGTACGTTTTGCATCAGAAGATATTGGACTGGCAGATCCATTTGCCCTGGTTCTTGCACAAAGTGCTTTTGATGCATGTAAGAATATTGGATACCCCGAATGCAACGTTATTTTAGGGCAATGTGTTTTGTATCTTGCACTCGCTCCCAAAAGCAACAAGATTTACGAAGCAGTTTCTCAAGTAATGAAACACATTGAATCACATCCAGACGAAGATGTACCCATGTTTATACGCAATGCCCCCACAAAAATGATGAAAAATCTTGGCTATGGCCAGGGATACATTTACCCTCCATCAACTAAAGAAGGAATTGTTTCCACAAGTTATCTTCCTGAAAAAATAAGTACATTACAATTTTACCATCCAAGCCAAAATGGAAAAGAAAAGCAATACAGCGAAAAGATAGAATTTTTAAGAAAGAGATTACAAAAGAATGAAAACAAGTGATTTTTATTTTGATCTCCCTGAAGAATTAATTGCACAAACCCCTTCCTTAAAGCGAGAAGATGCACGCTTAATGGTTCTTCACAGAGACTCACACAAAATTGAACACACCCACTTTAAAGATATTATTCAGTATTTCCAACCCAACGATGTACTTGTTACAAACAATACAAAAGTGATTCCAGCTCGATTATTTTTAAAAAGAAAAGACACCGGTGGAAAAGTAGAAGTTTTGTTGATTCGACCTGCTACAAATGACCAGTGGATATGCTATGTTACACCAGGCCGTAAAGCAAAACCAGGAATGCACTTGGTACATGAAAGTGGAAAAATGGAAGCCGAAGTTCATTCTGTTTTACCAAATGGCGAACGCCTTATATCTTTTACATGGAAAGAAACTGAAAAACCGTTTCTTCACGTATTAGAAGAGATTGGAAAAACACCTCTACCTCCTTATATAAAATCGGATCCAGACACATGGAAAGAATACTATCAAACAGTATATGCAAAACACGATGGATCGGTGGCCGCCCCTACTGCCGGATTGCATTTTACACACGACCTTTTAGATGCAATTCGGAAAAAAGGAGTTATTACCACCGAAATAACACTTCATGTTGGACCAGGAACATTTAAACCTGTGAAATGTGAGAATATTGAAGATCATGCAATGGATTTTGAGTGGTATGAGATCTCAGAAGAAGCAGCCTCCATTATTAACAATGCAAAACAAAACAACCATCGAGTCTTTGGTGTTGGCACTACTGTTACTCGAACCTTAGAAAGCAACACAAAGAACAATCGTATTCAATCAAAAAAAGAATCTACAAATTTGTTTATTTCACCTGGATACAAATATCAGATTTTAGATGGACTGATTACTAATTTTCACCTGCCTGGTTCTACCCTTATTATGCTTGTATCTGCATTTTACGATAGAGAAAAGGTATTAGAAGCATACAATGAAGCAATACAAAATCGATATCACTTCTATAGTTTTGGCGATGCAATGTTACTGCTGTAAATTTTTCTTGGTTAATTTCTTTCGGTTGACATACGTAAAAACGTCTATATAATAACGTTGATATTAAATTCCTCGATAGCTCAATGGTAGAGCGGTTGGCTGTTAACCAATAGGTTGGGGGTTCAAGTCCCTCTCGGGGAGTTTTTTTATTTTACTTCTTTTTACCCTTTTTTAACACACCCAATTGTTTTTATTGCTATTCTCTTAATGTGAACTCATGAATTTTTACAGTAAGAAGGTGTTCTATGAAAAAAATTGTATTACTTCGACACGGAGAAAGCGTCTGGAATAAAGAAAATCGATTTACAGGATGGACCGATGTAGATCTTTCGGAAAAAGGAATTCAAGAAGCTACCTTAAGTGGACAAACATTACTCGAAGAAGGATACTCTTTTACGAAAGCTTACACTTCTTACCTGAAACGAGCCATACGAACTTTATGGATTACACTTGACAAAATGAATCGAATGTGGATCCCAGTCGAAAAAAACTGGCGCTTGAATGAACGTCATTATGGTGCCTTACAGGGTTTAAACAAAGCTGAAATGGCAAGTCAGTATGGAGAAGATCAGGTACTTATCTGGAGAAGAAGCTATGATATTTCTCCTCCAGCATTGGAAAAATCAGATGATCGATATCCGGGAAATGACCCAAGATACAACAAATTGAAACCGGAAGACCTGCCACTTAAAGAAACATTGAAAGACACCGTCGCAAGATTTTTACCCATGTGGGAGAATGATATTAAACCCGATATTCAAAATGGAGAAAAATTGTTGATAGCTGCACATGGAAATAGTCTTCGAGCGTTAGTAAAAATTATTGATGAAGTACCGGAAGAAGACATTGTTCATTTAAATATTCCCACTGGCATACCCTTAGTGTATGAACTTGACGACGATATGCACCCAATTAAATATTACTTTCTTGGAGATCCAGAAGCAATTGAAGCAGCAATGAGTAAAGTTAAAAACCAGGAAAAAGCTTCTAAGTAATTAGATTTTTAAGTTCCTGGGTAATATACTTCAAGAGCTTCATGGAATGGAACAATATCCACTTCTGCTATATACATAGTGTAATCGATTACTTGTCTAAGAAACTCCGTTGAATTCTCGGTGCAATATTGAGCTCTGGGAGAATCTACTATACGATGCATTACTAATACAACCCAATCGTTGTTTTCTTTTGCCTCTTGTACCCATTCCTCTATCTGTTCCATCGTTGTAGAGCAAGACACAAGGTGTGAATTTACCTCATTTGGAGATATATAGCCTGTGGGTTGAGTTAACAAATTATGAGGACGGATATAGGTAAAATACTTCGATATTGTATTGATAATAGCATCATTATAGGCTCCGTAAGGAATGGCATAACAATCCCTTCCAGGATACTTGTGTTCATCTAAATACGCTTTCGTTCCACTTAATGCCTCATCTAGAGTTTTCAACCAAGGAGGATCGCCGACACTATGCTCTTTAGGAAGTTCAGTTAAACGCCGCCAGTCATGACCTCCAATTCCCCATCCATAATAGTTCGCCAGTTTATCAACTTGTTCTTGACTCATAAATCCATCCGCTGTTAATCCAACAAAATCGGGGATAACAAAACAAGTTCCTCGCACACCAAACTCTTCAAACACCGGAAGAGCATTGTCATATGTTACGGCCATTCCATCATCAAAAACAATCGACACTAGAGGTTTTTTTGCTGATTCAAAAGAACCCAGCGAATCAACCCAAACAGTTGGTTCTTTTTCATCCACTGAAATTAATCGAAACATGATAGCATTAATGCTAGACCAGGTAGGACTATTAACTGGGTACAACTCACTTCGAGATAAAACGACTTCAATCCACTCTTCGTTGTTTGGTAAGTTAAACAATGGTTTAATATCAACAGCAAACATGTCGTACCAATTTCCATTGCTGTTCATTAACACACTAAACAGTGCAACCTCATTCCAGTTTGATACACGAACAAAAAAACGAAAGGCTCGAGCTTCAAAAGATTGAGGGGGAAAAGAAAAACTGGCAGCAACAATATTCCTTCCGTCTCGATTGCTTGTTTGCATTGCTAATGATGTATTTCCTTCTAAGGCAATGTAGTCATCATAGAACACATGACCAGTCTTGTAAAAATTCTGCCAACCGTGTTCCATTTGAGAAATTTCTTCGTAGTTACAATGCTGTGGATACACTACCCTGCCATCTACAGGAAAAGCACTTACCTCATTCATTGAATGGTTCAAAAAAGAGGCAATCATTCCTAGGATTAAAACAATAACTATGCTATATCTTTTCATATGTCTCATTTTTTACTCTCAATCGTATTGTCAAAGATGATACTTTTTTACATACATAAATAATACTGTTGTAACCTTCTAAGGGTTCGCTTTGTATTATAAGAAATTCAAACTAGGACACAAAATGAAAAAAAAGAAACTTATACTTTGGATACTAAGTCCAATCCTTTTTATTAGTTTTTACGTATTCTGCAATAATCAATCTAGTTATTCCAATACAAAAAATCGAATTGAGTTTGCAGACCGACAATGGATAGTCACCGACTCTCATTACACAAAAATTTCTCCCGGAGAGAACTACTTTTCTTCTAACTCACGAAATGTTTGGGTAGATGAAGAAAGCAAACTACACATGAAAGTATGTTATGATGCCAATCTTGGTGCCTGGACCTGTGCTCAGGTAACTACTGAAGAATTTGCCAAATATGGAACCTACTCTGTCATCGTGGAAGAAAATCTGGAACAATTAGATAATAATATTGTTCTTGGGATATTTTTCTACAAATACGATCCCGCATGTTCGTCTTCACGTGCAGAAATAGATTTAGAGTTTTCTAAATGGGGGTTTCCAAAACAATTGGAAAGCGGAGAGTGGGTGGATATTGATTCAAACAGTTGGTATGTGTTATGGGATTTTTGGGAAGATGGGGAAACACCCACAATACAAAGCACTGAATCGTTCTATCTTCAAATGGACAACTACCACCAATCGCTACACCAAATAAAATGGGAAGACTTTTACCTTTCCTTTAAATCGTTTGTTTTTGATCCATTAAAGCACGAGATTAACGACTTAAACAGATATTATCCACCTTATTACGAAGCGGAGTTTTTTCAGGATTCCTTTACAGATCCTGAATACATTATTCCAACGGAAGAAGATAAAATGAAGTTAATCATGAATCTATGGATAGTATCTGGTGAAACAGAACCCTACCATGGAGAAGAAGTAGAAGTAACTCTACAACTTCAGTATAAAGAACCGGGAAGATGATAAACACTACTGGGCAAAATAATCCCGAATGATATAATAGCTCTTCTTTAATCTTTGTACATAAGGAGGAGTTGCCCAAGTCCACGTTTTCCACGTATATGCTGGAATAGTATCCCATTTATACTTGTTTGAGCTCTCATATACTCCAGGGAAAATATCAATAACCGTACCCGATTTACTCTGGAGCACTGCGGTAACTAAAAAGCCAGAGCTAACCTTAGTAGAAAAAGTATCTCTTGGAGGGTAATAGTTATACTTCCGAATGTCATCTAAAACTGTTCTGCTTGTTGGATCCGTAACATTTAATCGACCCCAAGGAATTCGAACATGGAGTAAATGTGAATTCTCATAGTAAAAATGATTTGTGCTTCCAACAAAATCACCATACCGTAAAGTACTTCCGTCATCTCTAATTTCAGGTATTATTCGCCCGTATTTAGTTACACGACCTTTATTGATAATAGGATTAATATGCTCATAAATCCCTGAATAATCAAGCTGAGATGAAAACGACAACTCACCAATATTATAGCTTGGATTCACAAGTATTTGCCCTTCACGATCATGAATGCGAAGCATAAATTCAATACCAGAGGGAGCTTTTAAGGAAAGAGAGGGAGAATAAAGAAAGTTTCCACGAGTTCTTTCGTATGTATCAATACCAATGCTCATGTCGTATTCTTTAATGGTGGAAGTATTAGAAAACAAAAAATCCAAATACAAATAGGATGCATCATGAGTAATATCAAGTTGCTGAATAAATCCTTGTTTATCACGAACTGATAAATCTACTGTGTCCGGTTTCTGTGTTTCGTTCGCCAAAATTCCATAATTTTGTTCAGGGCAGATTACGTTATGCCAATAAACATGATGCTCATACGGAATCATAAATGATTCTGTTGTCCATGTTTTCTTTGCCCACTCATCCATCCATTCAAATATAATTCCACCAATATAATCTTCCGATTGAATTGCTTCCATCATTCGAACAGTCATTTCACCCTGTTCGATTTCAGTAACTCCACCATGATGTAATCCTGTTGGATTCTCATGAGCAGTTCCCATGCCGGTAGCCATACCAAATTCTGCCACTAAAGCAGGGAAACCAGTATGTGTTGCCATGAATTCCTGTAAATATCCTCCGTACATGAAAGAACCATCTGCATCATAATACTCTTCATAGATAGCTTCGTTGTTCATAAAATCTGGATAATTTGGGTAAATATGATAGCTTCCAAAGAAACCAGCTTCACACTTATCTGTAACAATAAAATTACGAATATCAACTATTTCAAGATCGTTGAATTGATTCGACTTATCTCCTTTATCGCTCCACTCCGATTCATGCTCTGTAACATCTAGAGTAGGCCAACTGACAATTGAAACAGGTCGCTGCCACTGGTAGGCTTCCATTTCATACGCTACGGTGGAATCACAAGCCCATGCCAACCAAGCTTCTGTCGGGCTTGCATCATCCTTTACCCCAATAAACTTACCTTTAAATTTCTTGCCCTTATTAATTGTGTTATTGGCTTCTACTTCTTTTGCCTCAAGTTCTCTTCCCACAAGATACCCTATTGTCCATTCAGAAACATCTGCAATATAACGACCATACGCCCTACCAGATCGTTCTGGAATAGTTACATTTCCATGAATTGCATCCACTCCCCAGCGAATTTCTTGCATAAAAGACTTACAATACTCATCACCCCAATAATCATCTTCTGGTGGATGCTCTTCGGGCCATATCCCTTGTAACAAATAAATAGGGGTTGTAGGATGTTCGATATTGTACAAATACAATGCTCGGTAGAATGCTGGATCAATAAGTGTATAAGTTCGAACAGTATTGGCATTCATTTCTGATATTTTTAGAAACCATTCATAATACACATCTTCGTCTTTTGGAAACTGGGTAAACCAATGACCTGGTAATGCCATACCCATATTTACACCCTTAACAAAATAACTATTCCAGGCTCCGTCCGAATATAGCATAAATTTCATCTTGTTCGTTTTACTTATAAAATGAGTATCTTTGCTCTGATATGTTCGAATTTCCTTTTCAGGAGGAATATAGTCTTCCCTTTCTTCAACTACATCACTAAACACTTTTTTTACAAAAGGTAAATACCCTTTCCAATAATATTCATGAGATTCCCCACGAAAATCCAAACTAAACCATTTTCGAATAGTATCCAGCCCATATACATGCCATAATATCGAACTAGATTTGTGATCTTCAAAGTCTCCTGCCATATAATACGCTGTGTAATCTGCAGTTCGTTTTCGAGTAATTGCTGGAAAAGAAGAGCTTAATCCCAATGAATTAAGAAGTGATTCTCCTTTTTCGGTTACATCCATTGTATATTTGGCTAGTACTTCTGTATCTTCCATGGGATGAACAAAATCAAACCAATAGTAATAGGAGATTTCAGTATTACTATCAAATTCTTCGCTATAGGGTTCTACAAATTGAAACCAAATATCTTTGTCATTGAAATGAACGTTCTCTTCCATTACTTCTACCTGATCCCAGTTTGAACATAAAACAAAACCAGGTCCGGTAAAATTCCAGGTAGCATTGTGTTGTTCTTCCCAGTTTTTTACTAGCCTAGTTGATACTTCTTTGCTTTTATCTAAATCTAGAAAGAAACGCCCCATCCACTCTTTCCATTGAATTCCTAAAATTTCTTCTGCTTTTTTTCGAACTGATTCTTCTGTGGGAGTAGCAATCGTATTGAAACTAGCCATTAATGTTACGTTATTCTTTAAATTAGTTCGAAGCATAAAAACATCTTCAAGCGTTAATCCCCCGTACATAATTTCTGATCTCGTTCCTCTCTCGTTCGATTCCCAGTAATCATCGGTATACACTCCATAGGTATCAGCCAACAAAATTAAGTCAGGGTTAGGAGCAGCTGTCACCAAATCTTTTATCTCATATTTTTTTTGTGTTAGTGGGAAAAACCCAAAGTAATCGCGATTGTACTTGTAATACTTGTTTTGAATTACTTTATCTGTAATTCGATAATAATTCAGAGCCCACATTACACCACGGTGTTCCCTATATTCCTGTGTAGGTACAGTTTTGTCTAATATCCAAACATGCAATTTATGGTGAGGTTGTAAGCCCCAAAGAATAAAAGGAAGAAGAATAAGCAACAAAACAACTAAAGCAAAAAGAATTCCAGCCCGTTTCGACTCAGAGAATGGTTTCTGTTTTTTTTTGTTTTTTTGGTTACCAGAATTAGTTTTGATTTCTTGCATTTGGGGTTATCTCCGTTTTTTTAAATTATTTTAGGCAGCATCTTCCTCAAAAGTTCTTCTTTTAATAGTTCCCCATTGTTTTCTTTTACTAGGTCGAATAAAGAAGGCCTCCAACCGAAAAAATGCTTGCATAGGTCGATACCAAAACTGATCGAAAATCGAATACAATATTAGTGCAGCGATTTCACTAACTTTATTATATCGTTGATAGGATAGCTCTTCCATAATAATAGAAGAGACCGAGAAAAAAAAGCCAAACAAAAGAGCCATAAAGAACACAAGTCCAAACATATAAGAAATAGCGCCAGATACAAAAAGAAGTAAGAAAATTAAATATCCCAAAAATTCTATCAAAGGGGAAATCATTTCAAAAAACCAATAATAAGGGATAGCAAACAACCCTACCGATCCATAACGTGGATTAAATAGCATGCGTTTGTGTAACCACAATGAGTCAATTAAGCCAATTTGCCATCGCAAACGTTGTGAATGTAGACTCTTAAAATCACTCGGTACCTGTGACCAACATTCTGCATTCGGAACAAAATCAATTAAATATCGAACTCGTTTTCGTCTTAAAAATTCATGGATTCGAAGAGTAATTTCCATATCTTCACCAATCGTATTTTTATATCCACCAATTCTCTCTACAATATCTTTTCGAAACAGTCCAAAGGCACCTGAAATAATCGCAAGGCAATTAAATTTTTCCATACTAATTCGATTTGACAAGAATGCTCGAAGATACTCAATGATTTGATATCGAACTAACCGATTTGATGGAAGGTTTATTTTCTTTACCTCTCCCTGTTCAATGTCACATCCATTTGCCACCCGTACAATTCCGCCAACGGCAACCACATCCTCTTTTAGTAAGAAAGGTTTGACCATACGCATAAGAGCATTTTTTTCAATCACACTGTCGGCATCTATTGAACAGAAAAGAGGGTTAGAGGACATGTTTATGCCAGTGTTTAAAGCATCTGCTTTCCCTCCATTATATTTGTCAACCAGCAAAATTTTATTGTATCGATAACTGGAATAAACAGCCTTTACTCTTTCTGTTTCAATGGATCCGTGAGGTTGAATGTCGACACGTCGTAATTGAAATTCATCAATTATGAATTTCAATGTATGATCCTTGGATCCATCATTCACAATAATAATCTCATATTTAGGGTATGCTAAACTTAACAGAGAATGAACTGTATCACAAATTGTGTTTTCTTCGTTGTATGCAGGAATAATAATAGAGATTGGCATGGCATGGCTTTCTTTAAAGGGAAAGCCTGTTCTTTCTTCTATGTTAAAGTGTATTAATCGAAAGAATGAAATGGTGATTAAAACAATATATTGAACACAAATAAGAATAAAATAAACAAACACAATCCAACTGATTACATTAAATATACTAACTAGCATGTAATACCCTGCTAAAGTCTTTGTTCTGCTCTTGTTTAAATTTTTCCATTAAGGTAGGCATTTCAGGTATTTCTGATATTAACTGATAAATTAGATAATAAGTAGAAGGATATCGTGACAAAAAGCTAGAGTTCATTGATAACTCAAAGATTTTTCTATACCCATCTTCACCAAGTTTTGCCAACGATTCGAAAGAAGCTAATCGTACCCAGTAGTTCTCGTGTTGTGCCAATCGATACAATAAATCTAAAGTTGAATTATTCGGAGGAAACTTGGCAAGGCAATTGGCAATGGCTGCCAAAACCTCCGATTCGGTTCTTTCAGATGCAGTTCTTACGATTAATTCTTGTGCTTCTAACTGTTTTGTATCACTTAAAACATGAACACAGGCAATGGTTACATCTTTATCGTCTTTAAGATAGTTTTGTAGTTGTTCAATCACTGCTTTATTTTGAAATCGAAGTTTCTTTTTTAGAAACTTGAATCGTCCTGTATTCCCAATGACTCTTTCTCGCATTGCATTTAACAAAATAATTTTACCACGATCAGAAAATTGTTTATCAAGAATTTCCAGTAACAAGTTTAAAGAAGGCTCCATAATAACAATTATTTCGATCACTCTAGCAGTGGTAATATCAGAATATAACAACAACTCAATGACTTCTCTTTTCTGTTCAGGCTCTAACGAAATATAAGATAAGGCGTATCCTGCTCGATAGGATAATTCGATGTCATCAGATTGGAGAAGTTGTATTAAATACTCGTACGAGGTGGGGGATTTAATAATCGAAAGATCTTTTAATGCCTGTCTATCAGCATTCCTCTCAATTTTCATCATAGCTTCTTTGGTAAAACCCATTTCATCGAAAATACCATGAAAATCATAACCATTTTCCAGTACAAGTTTTTTTAAAATATCATAAATATACCGTCTTTGTTTTGGATCGCTGAAATGATTTTTAAATTCTTCCGGTGCTAAAGAAAAAAGTTTGTCTTCAATTTCTTCATAGATTGCTTTTTTTACTTTCTCGTCTCTCTCTATTTTCTTCTGAAGAATGTATTTTCGCAATAAAACAAATGCAACCATTAGAACAACAATAATACCAACAATAAGTATGATCCATTTAATGATTAATTCCACGTTGCTCCACCATGTAATAGTTGATTTCTTTTAGTATAGCATGTAATCATATTTTTTAATAAAGTTCTATCATTATTATATTGTTATAGGAATTGAATAATCACGACAAATACACTTCAAAGCTTCTATTGTAGGGAGATCGACCTGAACTCCCCTTTTTAATGATTCTTCTCTTCGACTATATTCTTTTTCATTATGCAGGAACACTTCTTCTTTATCTTCAGCAGGTTCACTTTCTTTTATATTATGCAAGATATGAGTTATGTGTTCCATAATGCTAGACGATGAACCAAATAAATCAAGTCGCATTGCAATAAACAAGTGGCATATCTTTCCGTGCTTTTGATACGTTTCAAAAGAGGGAGCTCCCATACTTAGTCCTGCTGTCAACAACTCTACTAAAAGAGCTAATCCATACCCTTTATGGCCTCCAAATTCTTGTGTATCTCCCCCAAGAGTAAGAATTCCTCCGTGTTTTCTAGATTTAATGTTTGCAAGAACATTCCCTGGGTTAGTAGCAGGAGAACCTTTTTCGTCAACTGCCCATCCAATAGGAATCTGTTTTTTATTCCGTGAATACACTTCAAGTTTTCCACGAGGGATTACACTCGTTGCCATATCTACCATAAAAGGGTATCGGGTGATACTTGGTATAGAGACAGCAATTGGGTTCGTTCCTAACATAGCTTGTTTTCCGTAAGTTGGCACTACTATTGGCGCAGTGTTAGTAGAAGAGAGTCCAATCATTTCATTTTTCATGATTTGTTCTGCCCAGTACCCAGCAATTCCATAGTGATTAGAATTCTTTACTACTGTAATCCCAATCCCGTTCTTTTTTGCCTTTAGCACTGCATTCTCACATACTATTTTAGATACATACTGACCTATCCCATGATTCCCGTTATAGACTCCTGATACTCTTGTTTCAAAGTCAGTTGTTACTGTTGCACCAGGAATAATAAGTCCTTGGTCTATATGATCTAAGTATCGTTTCAATCTGGCCACACCGTGCGAAAAAATACCTCTCATGTCCGCCTCAACACAAACTTCTGCTACTATTGAAGCTCGATCTATATCACACCCTTTTTTTTGCAATGCTTCTGTACAGATAGAATACAGTTTTTCTCTGGGTATTCTGGCATAGTTTTCCATCCTGATTCCTTTCAAATTCTAATTAAGCCCCCACTTCTTTCAAGGCCCATTCGAGTGATTCTTGTAGCAATTCTTCCGGAATGGTTTTTATCCACCCTTCCTTAACCATTGTATTAACCATATCGTGTGTCATTTGAATATCAGCAGTTGCCTGATTAAAAACTTCTTCCCATGTTTTCTCTACTCTAGCAACTCCTTGTTTTATTGCTTCCATAGCAACTTCCGCTGCCTCGTAAGGGAAAACTCCTATATCGTCCATCTTACAAATAACATTGTTCTCATCAATTCCTTTTTTCCGGGAGTAAGATGCAATTGCATTTGCAGATCGTATTGCCATTTCATCTGTAATCTTTTTTGCACGTACCGAAAGGGTTCCCTTCAAAATACCGGGGAAACAAAGTGAGTTATTAATTTGGTTTGGAAAATCTCCTCTCCCGGTTCCAATAATAAATACACCTGCTTCTTTAGCTTCGTATGGATAGATTTCTGGGACTGGATTGGCACAGGCAAAAACAATTGATTTCTCAGCCATTGGTTGTAACCATTCCTTTTTGATAACACCTGGCCCAGGTTGTGAACAAGAAATAAGAACATCAGCACCAACTAGTGCTTCCTGCAAATTCTTGAACTGTTTTGGATTCGTTGTTAAACATATTTTTTTATGAGCATAGTAACGCTCATCTTGCAAGAAATCGTCTCGAGAAGAATCCAATGGACCATTAATATCAAACATAACAATATTCTCAGGTCTTGCACCAGCAGCCAATATGAGTCGTGCATTCGCCATATTCGCTGCTCCAGCTCCATTGAACACAATTCGAACATCTTCAATTGCTTTCCCTGCTAAATGTAAAGAATTTAACAATCCTGCCAAAATAACACAGGCTGTTCCCTGTTGATCGTCGTGCCATACAGGAATATCACATTCATTTCGAAGTGTATCTAATATTCGATAACAGTTTGGTTGGGAAATATCTTCTAGGTTAATCGCTCCATAGCTGTGCTGAATTCTTTTTACAAAATCAATTACAATGTCGGGATCGTTTTCACCCTTTTCGTTTCTACTATCCATACAAATTGCATTTGCATCCACCCCACCAAGATACTTCATCAGGAAGCCTTTTCCTTCCATTACACCAATTCCTCCAGGTGGAGTTACATTGCCATCTCCCAGTACACGGGTTGAATCCGTTACAACCCCCACGAGATTTCCTCGGTTGGAGTATGTAAAAGAGGAGTCATTGTCGTCCCGAACTGTAGTTGAAACTTTAGAAACACCAGGAGTGTACCATACATTAAACCAGTTAAATCCAAAACATCCTGCCTTGGGTATGGTTTGGATTTTTCCTTTATAGAATTCATGAGCAACTAGCGAAAGTTGTTTATAGAATAGCGTTTTAGCCTGGGCTTTCTGTGCTTCTGATAAATCATCTGGTAAACAGTCTGCTAAATTGTCCAATGAAATGTGAATCTTTTTCATATCGTTCTCCTTACTGCTCAAGCAAATACCAATATTCGGGGGCCCAATCAAGGGATATTCCTGAATATGGGACAAAAACACCCCACATGGATGTGTTGATATACCCAAATACAGGAATGTAGTACAATGGAATAACAGTACACTCTTCTCTTGCAATGGCTTGTATTTTCCACATATTCTCTGCGCGTTTTTCAAACACTGGTTCTGTTAGTGTTTTTACTAATAAACGATCTACTTCCTGGTTTTGAAATCCAGAGTAGTTTTCACTCACCTGATGCTTTTTCATTCCTGGAATAGCTGTTGAATGTAAAATAGAAAACAAATTGCTATCAGCGGTAAAAATCCAGGAATACAGAAAAGCCTTGGCTTCGTTGGGAGAAGGCTCTTGTATAAGAGAGAAAAAAGTGTTTTCATCACAGGGTTCTATCTGAACTTTAATTCCAAGAGATTCCCAACACTCTTTTATATACTTAACGACTTCCTCTCTTTTATCATCAGAAAGCAAATATAGCAATGTAATTGTAAATGGTTCCTGGTTCTTTTTTAAAATCCCGTCATCATTTTTCCATCCTGCTTCTAACAAAAGTTCCTCAGCCATTACTGAATTCGTTTTAGAAATGGACTTAATTTGAAGAGATGGATGAAGTGGTAAAAACCATCCACTGGAAAAAAATCCTCTGTCTTCCCAAATTATTTTTTGCATATCTTCTTCAGAAAGGACTTCGCACAATGCTGCTCGAACTTTTTTATCGTACAAAATTTTGTTCGGTAATTTGAAATCGACATGCTCCCACTGCAAAGATGGATAACTAACTATACTTCCTTGCCCAAGGTCTGAAACAGCATTAGATTGAAAATTACAAGCCAATTGAATGGGTTCTTTCTGAAAATCAATCTCGTCATGCACCAGATGAATGTGAATGGAATGAGTGTTCGGAGAATACAAATTACAATTGAAATTTCGCTCTACAGTAATCTGCTCTTTCTCAACTTTAGAAGGAATATAGGGAGCAGCCGTTTTATAGGTATCCCACGAAATGGAATCCTGAACGAACTCTGGATACAGATAAAAAGCCCTTTCCACTCCAAAAAAAGAACGCTTCCAGGTAACGATAACTTCATTATTACTAACTTCTTTAACTCCCAAAAGCCAATCAAATGGAACCGATTCATCCAGGTATTGTTCAGCAAACTGAAATCCATGTTTAGCATGACTGGCAATAATGGGAGTTCCATCTGACCATCGGAGATAGTCTCTAATTTTAAAAGTGCACTGAATCCTCCCATCGTTCAAACATTGCATTGTGCCTTTTTCTATCGAAGGAATTTCTTCAACCAGTATAGGGGAATATCCCCAGTTCATATCTCTTTTACTAATTGGAGAAACATAAATATAAGAAGACAAAAGATCCATGTCTTCTTTTACAATTGTCTGGGTATTTTTTAAACTACCTCTTTTTAGAATATCAATCGATGGTGTAGCTTTTGGAGGAAACAAAAAATGGAATAAACCGTAACTAGCTTCACAAATAGTAATTCCAGAAAAGGGTTTACACATTCTGTAAATGGAATCTTTAGACCATCTATACTGAAGAAGCTGGTAATTTGGAGATAAACATATAGCCATAGCCAAGTATGCTTTTTGAGATGGAAACTCTACGATTGCATCTTGTGCAAATATAGAAATGATGTTTTCTTCAAAAAAAGAATAGTTTACCTTCTTTGCATTCGCCAACCACACAGAAGCTTCCCATCTTTGAAGAGGTTTATCAGGATAAAAATGTAAATCAGAATCGCTTTCTCCGATTCCTTCAAGAATACCATTTTCGATAGCAAATAGGAGAGTACTTGAAAAAGAATTCTTTGGATCAATATCTGTAAAAGGGAGCTTCCCTGAAACATCGGAAACGGGTCCCAGACAAAGACATAATTTGGATAAAAATTCTCTGCGGGTAATTTCCCTACCAGGATTTTGTACTTCCTCTTCTGAAAAAAGATGCATTGAATAACATTGCTGTAGGTATGGAATTCCCCATCGATAAAAAGAAGGGATTTCGTCCTCTGGTAAATCACCCCAAGATAGCTTAGGTAGTTCCTTCAGCAATTCCTTTGAAAGTGGACTAGCATAAGAAATAGATTGTGGAGAACCACATGAAACCATGGAGAAAAATGATCCAACAGCAAAACAAGCAAGGATAAAAATTACTACTACATTTTTTTTCATATTTTTCTCAGAAGAAAAAGAAAGGGGCTCCTCGTTACGGTGTGCGCGGAGCCCATGGGGTGTTTTTGATGAAGACTGAAAAGGATTATACCCTTTCAAAGCTAATTGTAACACTTTTTTCATTTTTGCCAATAATTTTCTACAGAAAAACCAACATAGTACTACTTTTCTGCGTCAATCAGTGTAACCGTCTTCTTCTTCGACCGGTTCGGTTTCATTCTCATACGTCACGTCATATTCTATATCTTCTTCTTGTTCGTCCTCGTATCGAACCATGAAGTAATTATTTACAAAAACTGGGTCTAAAGAGGGGTTTGCCTTGAAACATTCAATTAACTGTCGGTAAATAGAAGCAAGGAAAAAGAACATAAAGAAAGAACTAAAAGTACTCACTACTGCAGTAACAAAAATCTGAATCCACAATACAGAAGGAGATACCATATCTAGTAAAGTTGTACTAGATGGATTATCCATCATCATGTTCATGAAATCAGGATTCGAGTACATAGAGGAAATACCACCAAAACTGGTAAAAATACTTGAAAATATACCAGATACCATTGAAATTAGCACTGTGACTAAAATGAAGCTAAAGAAGAAACGCCAACGTACGCCGTTCAACAAACGACGGCTCATCGAAAAAGCATACTTCGTTCCCTTTTCTTTCTCAAGTACAAAGAAACTAGCATATGCATAGGTAACTGCCCAAATAATTCCAGGGATAATGAACAAGAAGAATCCACCAAAGATCATTAAACTTAATAAAATTCCAACCCAAAGAACATTTAAATAAACAGGAAAAGGAAGATGGAAAAAATCAGGGGAAATTTCTGGTTCTTCTGTAAATCGTTGCGATAAAATAGCTGCTTTTTGAATCATATTCGAAAAATAACCAATTACGATTGAAAGACCAAAGACAACCAGAAAATAATCCCAGGTAAAAATACTCCCCAGAATCTGATTCATCCCCATTAGAGGACCCATGTCCATATACGCATCCATATTCATCATCATTGAAGTATAGGTTGACATTTTTTGCCAAACGTACCATTGGGTAAAAATTTGAGAACCGAGGACAACTAAGAAAAGAATCCAAAGGGTACTGCACTTTCGACCCTTACTGGATAAAAATAAAAAACCATCTTTTAAAGCTTGACCAAGAGAAAAACTTTTCAAAATATCCCTCCAGTATTACATAAAAGTTAATTTCATTATATCATGGTTATGAAAGGAATCACAAAGATGCTAAATAAAATTAATCGAAACGAAACAATCGTAAACCGAAGCCGAATTGGATTGGATATATCCCTCCTCCAGGCACAAGCTGCACTGACTCTTCGAGAAGAAGGATGTACTTTACCGTTTATCGCTCGGTATCGAAAAGATAAAACCAATGGATTAGATGAAGAACAGCTTCGAAAATTGTTCACCCAATACGACACTACTGTAGAATTAGAATCGAGAAAAAAAACAATACTTGAACAGCTAACCGAAAAAGGAATTCTCCATTCCACACTTCGAAAGAGTATCGAATTAGCTAACACCAAAAAAGAGGTGGAAGAATTATACAAACCCTATAAAACAAGTCGAGTTACTCTTGCTCAAAAAGCCAGAAAAGCAGGCTTGACGAAAGCCAAAACACAAGTAGTGAATGCAAAATCAATCCTACCTACTTTTCCGAAGTCCTATATTTGTAAAGAATTCCCAACAGAAGAAGATGTATGGACAGGTATTGGAAATATCATAGAGGAAGAACTATCTTTACAGATACCCATTCGGAACTTTGTATTCAACTATCTATACAAAAGTGCTGCTATCCTCATAAAAAAAACTGAACAGTCATCGCCCCGGGCGTCGTCAAGGATCCTGTACTTGAGTTGCGTCAGCGACTTGGGGCTTGGCCTAAGGCTGTCCGCGGTGATCGACGGG
>CAYRBR010000028.1:0-11530 GCA_964422555.1 uncultured Caldisericota bacterium
TATAAACTATACAACCGTTGGCGGAAGCGGTACAATTGCCAATGTTACATTTGAATGTAAATGTGATCATCCCAACGAAGGGGGTCGTATAATTGTACGAATGCCTCGTGAATGTTTAGATGGTACGATCGTTTACATTTACAATCCAGATGGTACTGTTGCCTGGAGAGGAACAGCAAACGATCAAGGTATTTTTGACACAGATTGCACACTGAAATGTCCTGAGTTTTATAAAGTTGTCCCCATGAATAAACGATGCAAATTTTTCCCTGAAGCAAGAGAAGTAAAAGTTCCATGTTGCCCGGAAAAAGTAGTTGTCGATTTTAAGTGTGAATGTGACAATCCTGATGAAGGAGGTCGTATACTAGCGTATGTGCCTGCAAACTGTGTGAAAGATACAATTGTATATGTATACGCATCGGATGGTACTATGGTCTGGAAAGGTACCAGTTCAACAGATCAGGGTTTGTTTGATACTGGCTGTACATTAAAATGCCCTGCCACCTATAAGGTAGTTCCAAAGAATCCACGTTGCACCTTTTATCCAGAAGCTATGGAGGTTCGAGTACCCTGTTGTCCTGAAGTAGCAAGAGTTCAATTCAAATGCGAGTGTGAAGAAGAAAAAGCTGGCCGGATTGTTGTTAGTATGTCATCAAATTGCTTAAAGGACACCACTGTTACCATTTACAATGAAGATGGCAATAGTGTCTGGAGCGGACAAGCAAATCGCCAGGGAGTATTCGATACCGGCTGTACTTTGAAATGTCCTGCTGCATACAAGGTAGTTCCCAGAAACAAAAGATGCACATTTTTCCCTGAATCTCAAACAGTTAAGATAGAGTGCTGTCCAAAAGTAACTACAGTTAATTTCCGATGCAAATGCGAAGAAACTCTGAGTAAAAAATCACTGTGGATGTGTTTATCTATATTCACACAGTATCTCTTCTCGATGTTATTGTAAATCCATCCCATATGTACGTTGTACATATTGACACACAAAAGGCGTCTGGTTTGTGCCAGACGCCTTTTTATATGGAAGAATCCATCTCCACCTGTTTAATATCTTTCCAGGAAGTTGTATAGGCAGGTGACAACTGATTTCGTTTCATACTCCAATTCCTTCGTAATCCAGTAGTACCATATCGCAATGTATCTTTTCCATATTTTTCGTTTACAGAATCCATCGCCTTCATCATCTTGTGCCCACTGCTCTCGTAATAAGTCTGAAAGAACAAATCGGTTGATCGAAATTCTTCCGGTACAATTTCAAAAAACAAGCATCCTGTTTTTTTGTAGAAATATCCAGACTTATATATTTTGTTCATAGCTTCAAAAGCAGCTTTTATTAGCAACGATGTGTCGGCCGTTGGAAAAGGCAACACAATGCTATGCCCTCCACTGTATTGAGGTCCTTCTTTAAATCGATTTGTACATACATACACAAATACGATTTGAGCACAAGATTTCTGTTTACGTAACTTTGCTGCACCAAGTGAAACGTAGTATGAAAGAGCTTCGTACAATTCTTTCCTGTCGGAAACAAGATGAGAAAATGATCTTGATGTATGAATCCCTTTCTTTTTCTTCCGGGTGGCAGTGGTTGGCACACATGGTTTACCACGTAATTCCCATACCGTTTGAAGACCACAGTTCGTCATTAGTTTTCGAATCCAGGTATCAGGCATAGCACATAAATCATACGCTGTATGTATTTGGAGCTTCTTCAATTTTTTTGTATATTGACGTCCGATTCCCCAAACTTCCGAGACACAAGTTTTTCTTAGAATAGCAGTAACATTTTTTTTGTCTAGTAAAGCATACACACCGCTTTCATTTTTTTTTGCAATATGATTTGCTATTTTCGCAAGTGTTTTTGTTTTCGCTATTCCTACTGAAACAGGAATGCCTGTTTGTTTCTTTACAGTACTGCGAATCTCTTCTCCAAGTAAAACAGCTTGTTTTTCGCTGACCGTTTTTAAGAACAGCAAAAAAGCTTCGTCTATTGAATATATTTCTGGTTCGGCAGGATAGCTTGTTAAAACATTCATTACACGATTGGATAAATCTCCGTAAAGTGTATAGTTGGATGAAAAACAATACCCACCATTACGCTGAAGAGTATCTTTGCACTTAAAAAAAGGAGTGCCCATTTCAATTCCAATTTCTTTTGCTTCTCGGGAACGAGCAATAATACATCCATCGTTGTTTGAGAGAACAACTACAGGCTTGTTATACAATGAAGGATTAAAAACAACTTCGCAAGAAGCGTAAAAGCTATTGCAATCGATTAACGCAAAAAAAGGCATTTTTTACTCATTCATAGGGTGGATAACATACGTAATAGGACCCCACATTTCAATGGTACGTTGCGTATGAATCCAACGCTTTGGATGATAATACACAATTTTTAATTCTTCATCGACAATAGCAATAACAGGTTGTCCCTCCTTTGGAGAAGAGGAACGATCAATAATAAGAATATCCCCCGGGGAAATATATCCATCTGAGGTACTCCCGCTCTTTACTTTCATAACAAATGTAGCAGTAGGGTTTTTAATAAAACGCGTATTCAGGTCTAATGATTTTTCCATGTAGTCGGTTGCAGGTGATGGAAAGCCTGTGGGTATCATAGTATCCTCCTGTATGTCATGTGTCAATTTTACAGTTGTTTTTGCTGTTTGGTATAGTATGAAATAAATTTGCAGTTTGTCAATTCATTATTTTTATTTGCTTTCTGGCAATTTCCTAAAAAATCTTTATACTATAGTCATGAAATTTGGTTTTTGGTTACAAGAAAAAATGAAACAGCAAGGATTGTCACAAAAAGATCTGGCCGTAAAAACAGGTGTATCACAATCAGCCATTTCGCGATGGTTACATAACCTTCGAAACCCTGACCCACCTCACCTGCGAAAAATCCTGCCACTTCTGCAGGTTTCTGAACAAGAAGGTTTTATGGCAGCGGGTCTTCTAGAAAAACCCATCCAAATCGATCAGGACAACAGTATAACAATTCCATTTTTATCCCCACAAATCCCTTGTGGTGAACCAATAGAAGTGCTAGACCAATATGTTATGGAATATAAAAAAATCCCGCGGGATATGTTTCAGAGTATTCTTGGATCGTCTTTACAATCCGACAATGTTTATATGGTTCGCGCCATCGGTGATTCTATGACAGGAAAGGGAATATATCCGGGCGATTGGGTTTTATTTGCTTCCGACTTACAAGTTAAAAATGGAGACATCGCTATCGTATTTGTTGAAGACATTGGGCTTTGCATGAAAGAATTGCTTATACAAGATCAAATTCTCATTCTGCAATCTGCCAATCCATCGTACAATCCAATTGTCATACCTAATAAACAAGATGTCAGGATTATTGGGAAAGTACTCATGAAAATGGGTAAAATTTAGTCTGAAAAATAACTCGTTCAACACTACATTGGAGATGCAAAATGAACAAAAATACAATTAGCTTTATGTTAGCTCTCTTGTTATCGTGCACCCTTTTAACACCACTGCTTTCATGTTCTGGTACTGCACCAGAAATGCAATCAGAAGATCTTAAATACGAATACATCGGTGACGAAGAACCACCCCCAATTGAGGATTTTATTCAAACAACCATTGTGGAAATGTCATCGGATCCCGAACTATATGCAGGAACGTTTGTCATTGTTAGTGGAAAAATTGTGAATCTTTGTCCGGTTGGGTGCTACTTCTTCATGCACGATGAAGAAGGTAATCAGGTATATGTCGATCTGGCACCCCAGAATTTTGATGTACCACAATCAGCTCTAGGGGAACAGGTTGAAGTTTGGGGTCTTGGTTCTATGTCAGGGGGTGCACCCAAAGTATCCGCCTACAAAGTAATCTTTCCAAACATCGATCAACAAAACATTGATACACAATCGTTGGATCGGATTCCAGAAAAAAGCATTATTGACGAAAATACAACATTCGATCGATAATTTAAACAAACGACCCATCGTGCATAGTAACAATTCGAGAAGAATACTTTTCTAGATCCTGATCGTGGGTTGCACATAGAATTGTTACTTGGTACTTCTTATTTAGTTGTGTGAAGAGTGAAAATATTGCCTGTGCGTTATGTGAATCCAAATTCCCCGTAGGTTCATCAGCAATAAGTATAGAGGGTTTATGGTACAAAGCTCTTGCTACAGCTGTTCGTTGCATCTCACCACCAGATAGTTGTGATGGCAAATGATTTTTTCTATGTAACAAACCTACATCTGCTAGTATAGAATCTAATCGTTCCATTGTTGTTTTTCGATGTGCAAACATTGCAGGTAATTCTACATTTTCCTTTACTGTTAAGGTAGGAATTAAGTGGAAGGATTGGAAAATATATCCAAACCACCTTCTTCTGACATGAATCCATTCCTTCTCGGAAATAGAAGAAACATCCGATCCATTCAGAATGTAAGTGCCCTTATCAAATACATCCAGTCCACCAATAATATTCAGCAGTGTAGATTTACCAGAGCCCGATGCGCCCATAAAAAGAATGAATTCTCCCTGTGCAATCTGAAGACTACAGTTATGCAGAGCATGGATGGTTTCAGTTCCTCGATGATACAGTTTTTCAATATCATGTAGATGAATAATTGAATCATTCTTCATTTCGGATCGCCTCCAATGGGGATATATTTCGAATCATAAGCAGCGGAATAACGCTTGCTAGTAATCCTAATGCGAGGGAAACAGCTAGTGTTACACCAATTGAGCTAAAAGAAAATATAGACAAAGATCCGGATGGAGTATTTTGGATTAAATTCTTCAAAAGGAGTTCGATAGACTGGTTCATTATAATCGCAAACAAAATTCCCAGTACAGATCCAACAAAAACAGTGACAAGTGTTTCAATACTCAACTGAACCGTAATCTGCATCGTTGTTGCTCCAAGCGCTTTCATCATTCCAATCTCTTTTCTACGTTCTTCAAGCGACATAAGAACGGTACTTACTACACCCATCATTCCAATAAGTGCAATGAGCCAAATTGCAATCTGAAGCAAATCTCGCGTTGTATCAATTAAATCGTTCAGCGTATACTCGGCTTGTCTATAAGAAACAACTTGAACATCGGGTATTTGGCTTAGCTCTTCTTTTACAACACCCACTCTGGCTTCGGGTTTTAGCTGAATTGCAATCGCTTTAAATGTAGCAGGAGAAGATAAAATTGACTGCACTGTACCAAGAGGGGCAAACACAAATTGATCATCTGCTGTTCTCGTTTGTGGAAGTATTCCAACAACTTGTAACGTAGTATCACCGAACGTGATAGGAAGCATATCTCCCACTTGAACCGATAGTGTATTGGCTAATCGAAATCCCACCCAACACTCCAATGCTGAATTGGTAGAAAAAGCAATTTCTTGCATTCTCCACAAAGGTTTTACCTGTGCAAAATCTGGTTGAACTCCGTATAAAACAGTATTTACAGAAAGATCTTCTGAACTAATTTTCTGGAGTAACAACGGAGTTGCAACTTTCACATCTGGATGTTGTTTTATCTGATCCAGCTGTAATGCATTCAAGTTTTTTTCTATTTCTCCACCATGTAGAATTAGAATTGTCATTTCATATGGACACCCTTTAGGGACCGCCAATAACTGTATTCCTAAAGATTTGAACTCGTTTTCCAGAGCAGTTTGATACCCTTCAGAAAAAGTAAATAAACTAAAAAAACTCATAACAATTACGGCAACACCGCAAATAGTCAGAACATTTCTCAGTTTCCTTCGAAGCAGATTCCGGTATCCAAAAATAAAACTATTCATAGATTCTTACTCGCTAATACAATAGCTGGTTTTTCCTTTCCTACATATACAATAGGATATATACAAGCAAAAAATGCTAGTATCACGATTACACTTAAAACAAGAAAGAAATGGAAGGGGATTAACGAAACAATATTCCCCGATGGGGCTGACACAATAACACTTTTTACAACAACCTCGAGCAATGGCATTAGAAAAAGGATAAGGACAAAACCAACAGTATAACCTACTACAGAAATATAAAATGCCTGAATAAAAATCCATGTTGCTATTTGTCCTTTTGAAGCACCAAACGCTTTTAGAACTGCTATTTGTTTGGTTTGCTCCCAGACATTAATGGTAATAGTATTGAAAATCTGGATTCCACTCGCAAAAAGAGCAATGCATAGAATTCCAATAATCAACCATTGAAGGATATCTAAATATTCTAAAATCATGAAAACTATATCAGTCATTGTAATAACCTGTACATCCTGTATATCTTCAATGGATTGTACAGCCTCATTTATACTTTCAATATTAGCAACAGTTACAGCCACTCCAGATATGTTTCCTTCTTGTTTAAACCATTCCTGTGCTTTGTGCAACTGAACAAAAATGGAAATGTCATCCTCTGTATTTGTTTCGCTTAAGACAGAAGCTATAAAAAACTCTTCGCTATTAGATCCAATAGTAAATGTTTCGCCAGCTTCAACGGAATACTCTTTTGCAATATTGTGCCCGATGATTACTGCTTCACCAGAAAGAAACCGATTAAAATCAGATTCCGATATATCCTGCCATCCATTCTTTACTTCCCTAGCATCCTGTGTAACTCCGACTAATCTGTCCAGACGTCCTGTATCATACTGAGAAGGAAGTACTCCAATGAGCATAGCATAGGAATATTTAACATAAGGATTTTTTTGAATTGTAAGAAATACATCATCAGATAATTGTTTAGGTAAGATACCTCCCTGAAGAATAACGGCTGTTGCTTCGTATGGACAACCCTTCGGTAATGCAAGCAAATGAGCTCCAAACGTGTCAATATCTCGAACAATAGCTTTTGAATATCCACGTTGTAGACCCAAAAAGAATAAAAAAGTAAGAACAGATATACCAATAGTAAATATAGTTAAAAAAGTTCGAGCCTTTTTTCTCCAAAGAGTTTTCCATGATAAATGAAAGAGAAATGTACTATTCATGTTAATAGTATAAGTGGAAGATAAAAAAAACCTACAAATTTTGGGGTTATTTGATGAAAAGAAAAAAGCAGTCCCGAGGAGAATCGAACTCCTATTGCCGCCGTGAAAGGGCGGTGTACTAACCGTTATACGACGGGACCGTGTATTCTGAGGCATGAAGGACTCGAACCTTCGACCCTCTGCTTAAAAGGCAGATGCTCTACCGACTGAGCTAATGCCCCAAACCGGGATTAAAGTTTATCATGTTACTTGAAAAAGTCAACTAGTAATTTCTAGCAAAACTTCGAAATTTAGTGAAACGCTTGTCAAATAGAAGGTTTACAATGCCTGTTGGACCGTTTCTGTGCTTTGCAATAATTAGTTTCACTTCTGGCATTTCGTTGTTTTCATCTTCCTCATTAGGGGAAGTATTCCGATGTAAAAACATAACTAAATCGGCATCTTGCTCAATCGAACCTGATTCACGTAAGTCAGAGAGCATTGGCTTTTTATCTTGTCGTCTTTCAATGTCTCTACTTAACTGCGAAAGTAAAATGATTGGTATTCGTAATTCCCTGGCAAGATTCTTCATTTGCCTGGTAATCTTTGAAATCTCCTGCACACGGTTTTCCACACGCTCTTGGCTATGCATTAGCTGCAAGTAATCAATTAAAATAATAAAGTCTTTGTGTTCTGCTTGTAATCTTCTAGCCTTGGATCGTACATCCAATACTGAAACATCAGGGGAATCATCTATAAAAATAGGGGTTTCATATAACACATTTACTGAACTAACAATTCTCTCTTGATCTTTGTCATTTAGCAGTTTCGGATTCCTGAATTTCTGTAAATTTATTTCTGTATGAGATGCAAGAACTCTCTCGACAATCTGTACTTTCGACATTTCCAATGAAAACAGTGCCACTGGTGCACTTTTTAACGCTATATTTACCGCAAAATTCATTGCCAAAGATGTTTTACCAACAGAAGGTCGAGCGGCTAGAATAATTAAGTCAGATTTCTGAAATCCATTTGTAATCTCATCTAAATCTCGATACCCCGTCATAACTCCTGTTTCAATCGTTTCAGCACTCTGGCATTGTTCAATTTTAGTAAAAACCTCGGATACAACATCCCGAATGGGAATAAAGTTCATTGGTTTTATACCTTCGGAAATATCCATCACCAGAGTTTCAGCCTGATCTAACAATTCTTCAGCTGGTATCTGTGAATTGTAGTCTAAACCAAGAATATTATTCCCTACCTTAATTATTTTCCGCTGAAGAGATCGATCAATAATGATATCTGCATAATATATAATATTTACGGTAGCGGTAGTGGTTTCACTTAGATACATAATGTATTCGGTACCACCTACTTTATCCAGTAAATCCATTGTTCGTAATTCCTCAGGAACTGTAACAATATCAATGGGTGAATTTTTCGAAAACAAGCTAATAATACTCTTAAAAATAAGACTATGAGCAGGATCGTAGAAATCCTCAGGTTGTATCATTCCTTGGATTTTTAAAAAAGCTTCTCGGTCTTTTAAGATCGATCCTAGAACTGCTTGTTCAGCGTCAGAAGAATGAGGAGGAGTGCCAACAGGCATTACTCCTCCTCAGTGGATTCTACAATAATTGTGACTTTAGCCACAACTTCAGGGTATAGCTTAATTGAAACATGATGTTTTCCAAGATTCTTGATATGACCATCCATAACAATTTTCTTCTTATCAATTGTCAGTTTTCGGTCTTTTTTTAGCTGATGGGCTATCACCTCACTCGTTACAGAGCCAAATAGTTTCCCTTCTTTACCGGCTTTTTCCTTGAGAATCATTTTGTACTCTTTTTCGAGTGTTTTCTTAAGTTCAATAGCATCTTGTTTGGCATTAGCCTTTTTCTTGGCAATTCGGGCCTGTTTATCTTTCCAGTCTTTTAAAGCTCCCTTTGTAAGGGAGGTAGCAAAATTTTTCCGAAATAGAAAATTTCTGGCATATCCATCATTGACTTCGACAACATCACCCTTTTTACCAACATCTTTCACATCTTCAACTAAGAGAACTGAAATTGTCTTCATTTTCTTACGTATGGAAGTAAAGCTATTTCTCTGCAGCGTTTGATGGCTAATGCTACTTTTCGTTGGTGTTTGGCACAGGTACCTGTCGTTCTTCGACTTAAGATACGACCTTTTTCATTGATAAATCGGGATAAAACATCTGCATTCTTATAGTCAATTTTTGCCTGTTTATTTACAAAAAAATAGCTTACTTTTTTTCGAGGTCTTATAAATCTACGTTTTCTTCTTGGTCGTCGTTCCATTCAATTCTCCTTATATCACGTTATCAAGTTCTTCTGAAACAAAATCGTAGGCTTCCATTTCTTCTTGATTTTCTCCCCCGTTTAACTCGTAGGAAGTATCACTGGAATCGGATGTCATTTCAGAATCATGTCGTGTTTGTTTTCTAGAAAGCATTTGTAAACTCTGAGCAACAATGTCAGTGAACCACTGAACACTCTCGTTTTTTTCGTATCGCTTAATTTGAAGCTTTCCCTCAACATAAATCAAATCACCTTTATGGTAACTTTCGCTAACCTTTTTAGCATTGTAACCCCAACAGGTAATTTTTACGAATAAAGTATCTTCAACCCATTCTTCCCCTTGCTTTCTGTTTTGACTTACAGCAAGACGAAAATCAGTTACTTGGGCACCATTTGGAGTGTATCTAGTTTCAGGATCTGTCGCTAGACGCCCAATAAGCATAGTTTTATTCAGCATTTTCTTCCTCTTTTTTTGGTTCTTCTTGTGAAACTTCTTCTTCTTTTGGAGCAGTTTCTACAACTGGTTCAGCTTTGGGAGTTTCTTCTGCAGGTTTTTCAGCAGTAGCAGGTTTATCAGAAGGAGATTCTGGTTTTTCTTCTTCTTTTCGCTCTTCAGTAGAAGTTTCAGGTCGTCGCTCTTTATTCCATCTTTTTCTAGGTTCTCTCTTTGGAGGAATTGGTGGAATAGTATCATCTCGTAAAAACACACGTAGTCTGAATACACAATCAGTAATTCTGGCAATACGCTTCAATTCGGTTGGAACATCAGCACCAGAATTAAACAAGACTAAGTAATAAGTACCCTCAGTCCTTTTTTGAATTGGATAGGCAAAGCGTTTCTTTCCCCATTCAATAACGTCAACCAATTCACCAGTAGCCGAAACAGCAGCTTTCATTTTTTCTAATGCAGCTTCCATTTCTTCTTTCGTGGTGTTCGGTCCAAATATTACAATCGCTTCGTATTTTCTCATTATAGCCTCCCTATGGACAATTTGGTTTCAACCCAAAGCGCGAATTGAAACAGGGCAACTTACTATTTTATTAGAAAATAACCATCTAGCAAGTACTACTTATTTTTTCTTATTATTTATATAGTAGTGAAATACCAACAATATTGTCGAATTGTACATACATCGCACAAGGGTTTTCGAGCTTTACAAGTTGCTCTACCATGATGAATTAGCAAAATGGAACAGTCTTCCCATATAGACGATGGGAACATCTTCATTAATACTTGTTCTGTTTCAAAAGCATTGTTTTTTGACTTTGTCCATCCGAGTCGATTTGTAACCCTTAAAACGTGAGTATCTACAGCAATTCCTTCTGCAACTCCAAAAGCTTGTGCTAATACTACATTGGCGGTTTTCCGACCAACTCCTTTTAGTAAAAGAAGTTTTTCCATTGTAGCAGGAACCTTATTGCCCATTTCTTCCACAATTATTTTCCCGTTCTGATGAATACGTTCTGCCTTTGTATGAAAATAATTTACAGATTGAATACACTTCTCAATTTCCAAAGGGGAAATCAATGCAGCCTCTTTTGGTGTTGGAATCAAAGAAAACAATGCTGGAGTTACTTTATTTACTCGTATATCAGTACATTGTGCAGATAAAAGTGTTGCCACTAATAATTCCCAGGGGGTTTTAAAATGAAGAAAAGATTTCACTGAATACAACTCACGAAGCTTGTCAATAACAGCACTACCGTTTTTTTTCAATTGTTTTTGGTTCATACCCAACAAGTATATAAGAAAAGAAAAAATGTGAAAATGAAATAACTTGTTTGTACTTGCAACCTTGTACTTTCATGTTAAAATTTACTTTTGATGATGCATTTTACTGAATGAACATAAACATTTATTTGTTTACTATATACAGGAGGATCGTATGCAAACGACATATAGAGGACATAGAAGAACCCGTTTTCGTGTCCATGGGTTTTTACACAGAATGAGAACCCATGGTGGTAACAATGTTATTAAAAGAAGAAGAGCCAAAGGTCGCAAACGCCTTAGTGTATAATGGCCGTTCTTCGCAGAAGATTAAAAACGAAATCTTTTCAAGATCTTTTTGCGAAAGGGAGATTTATACGCGGTAGACGTTTGTCTATTTTAGTAAAGCCAAACTGCTCATTTGATGGTGGTTTTGGCGTCACTTTAAAAAAGAAAAAAAGAGATGCTGTTACTCGAAATTATATGAAGCGTCGACTACGCGAAGCTTTCTTTCGAGTACAAAACA
>CAYRBR010000028.1:11540-18351 GCA_964422555.1 uncultured Caldisericota bacterium
GCTAATGATGCTTCGCGGTATTGTTCAATTGATGACTTGGCAAAAGAAATTTTATTTCTTGTTAATAAGGCTTTCAAAAAGGGGTTTTAATGAAGCGTGTACTTATATTTCTAGTGCGTTTTTATCAGGTTGCACTATCGCCATTAAAACCCTATTCATCCTGTCGATATATTCCCACGTGTTCGGAATATGCAATTCAAGCTATCACAAAGTATGGACCAGCCAAAGGTAGTTGGATGGCAATGAAACGTGTTTCACGCTGTCATCCCTTTCATCCTGGTGGATATGATCCAGTTCCATAGAAAGGTATTCACATGAAAAATATAAAAACAAAATGGCTTCTCTGGTTACTAATTTTTATTACAGCCGCTTCGCTTTTAAGCCTTACCGGTTGTATTCCCGGTATGTCCGGAGACAAAGAACCTTCTCAGCCAAATCCAACCGCCCAAGGTATGGATCCTGATCATCCAATAGCAATGTCAGTCAATGCTGCCGGGAAAGAAGGAGAAGTAGCTTCTATTACAATTAAAGTTGAAAACCTTGGTTCTCTTATCAACGATGTAAACGTATCCATTGGTGGAGTGGACGGAGTAGAAGAAATCACACCATTTGTAGTAATGGAAGATATGCCCGATTTATCAGTTACCTCTCTCCAGATTGCAGAAAACCTTTCTGCAGGTGAATCTGCTCAAGGAACTTATTTATTTGAGTGCCCCGAAGGTACCGAAGATGGAAGATACAATCTTGAAATGACTGTTACCTATACAGATGTAAATGGAACTGAACATGAAGTAACAGATGTTTTCTATGTAGAAATTAACCGACCCTGGTATTATTTTGTTACGATTGCCATGCGTAGAGTACTTGATGTTTTATCGTTTGGACAAACATCCCTCTACGGTTTAGGTATCATTTTGTTTACTTTAATTATTAAACTTCTTCTCTGGCCTGTTAGCAAAACAACTATGAAAAGCCAGGAACAAATGTCTCGCATCCAACCAAAAGTAAATGAAATTAATGAAAAATACAAAGATAATCCAGAGCGAAAGAATGAATTAATCATGGACTTGTACAAGAAGGAGAACATTAATCCTATGTCGGGGTGCTTACCCATGCTACCTCAACTTCTTGTTTTATGGGTTCTCTATTCTGCCCTTCAAGGCTATATCCCATTATACAGAGCTGGCTTTTTATGGTGTCCAAGCTTAGGAATGCCAGATCCTTTCTATATCTTCCCCATCCTTGCTGGTGCAAGTACTTTCCTGCAAAGCTATACGGGACCGCAGGGAAAAGATCCTCAAACAAAATCCATGATGTACATGATGCCTATCTTCTTCTTCATCATCATGATGCGTTTCCCCGCTGCTCTTTCCATGTTCTGGACCGTCTACGGTTTACTCTCTTGGGGACAACAGGCCTTCATGACTGCACAGAAAAAAAAGAATGAAACTCCGAAAGACCCAATTGAACTAAAATAAAGAAGGAACATATGCAAAGAATATCAAACCATCAGTTTCGATATGAATTGAAACAATTTGTAACGAGAATTTTCACCCTTCTGGGTGAACGCCCTAATGTTCAAGTATATAGTGAACCCTTTGGACTTCTTTGTGAAGTAGACATTAACGATCCTGCAAGATACATCGGAAAACAGGGTGAAGGATTAAATGCTATTCAACACCTTATTAAGGCTTGCTTTGGAAAAAAATATAGTCCGCTTCCACAATTTATGATTGACATTGGGGAATACAAAAAGAAACAAATTTCTATTCTGAAAAACATTGCTATCAGTAATGCAATAAAGGTTAGAAAAACAGGTAGAACCATTGATTTATCTCCTATGTCTCCTTTTGCACGACGTATTATTCATTTAACACTGAAAGACCACCCCCACTGTAAAACCTACTCTATTGGCGAAGGAGAACAAAGAAGAGTTGTCATTGATCTGAAAGGATAAACTATGCACGACCTCGTGGTCGCTGTTGCCACCCCACCCGGTGAATCAGCAATTGCTGTTATTCGAATAACCGGGGAGGGGTGTTTGCAATTAATATCAACTTTAGCAAACGGAAAAATACTTCCCCCCAGAGTAGCTTCCAGGGTTTATCTCAGAAATCCTGAAACACAAACACTCCTCGATGATACAATTGTAGTTCCTTACAAAGCTCCAGCTAGCTACACAGGAGAAGACATGGTAGAAATATTCTGTCATGGTGGATCGATTCCTACACAAAGTATTTTCCAAGAGTTAGTACGTTTAGGATGTAAACCTGCTCCTCCAGGAGAATTTACAAAAAGAGCAGTTCTAAATGGAAAAATGGATATGGTGCAGGCAGAAGCTGTGGAGCAAATTGTGAAAGCACGCTCTAAACAGGAAGTATCCCTATCCTTGCAATCACTGCAGGGAAATCTTTCTGTTACGTTTCAAAACTTGTTACAGCAACTCACCAAAATACATACCTCGATGGAAGCACAAATTAGTTTCCCTGACGATGTTGAAGAAGACCATGCCATTAACCAATCGATTGCTGAAGTACTTATGAGTCTACAGGAGCTTCACCAATCTGCCAACTACATTCGACAACTTAATAAAGGATTCTCTATAGTACTTATGGGAAAAACAAATGTAGGAAAATCTACTTTGTTTAACACTCTTTTGGGATTTGATCGAACATTGGTTTCACCCTACCCCTCTACCACTCACGATTTCGTATCGGAAGATGTTTTCTGGGAAGGTTTTAATTGTACATTGTACGATACTGCTGGTTATATTTCACAAACATCTAACCCTCTTGATCGTCTATTCAATGACAGAATGGAAGATTTATTCAAAAAAGCATTTCAGTTGATCTATGTTATTGATGCCATAGAATTCAGCACAGAAGATATCAATCTTATTCAACAATACAAAACAGACAACATGATTGTTGTCATCAACAAAACCGACTTACAAGAAAAAATCGATTGGTTAAACCAACTTCCAGAAGACATTCAAATCATTCAGGTATCAGCGAAACAGAAAACAGGAATCCAAAACCTGGTACAAGCTATTGTCAGTCAAATCCAAAAATGTACAGGACCAAAACCAGATCATTACATTAATGAACGACAAAATGCACTTGTCATTCGAATGGAACAAATTCTTCAAAAAATAGTATCACAGGAGATTCCCTATCTGGATATGGCAATGGTAGATATTCAAGAGTGTATATATATACTTAAAGAAGAACTAAATATGTCGCACTCTAATCAATTGTTTGATGATATTTTTTCGCGGTTTTGTATCGGCAAATAGAAAGGTTGATTCATGGAAGAGTCAGTTCAGAACTTACTAGAAAAAGCAAAAAATGAAGAAAAACATCGCAATTTGGCACAAGCTATTATTGAGCTAGAAAAAGCAAGCGTAATAGAGCCGAATAATAAGAATGTTGTTTCGGGTTTATCTCGTCTTTACATGGTTTCTGGTAATCCACTCCGTGGTTTACGAGTAATTTTAAATCAGCCTGCTTATGATAAAGATCCCGACTACCTTCTTCAGCTATCGAATATATACTTGTCCCTCCAGCGATTTCAGGAAGCACAAGATGTTTTGTATCAAGCCCTTGATATCCACCAAACTGCTCCGCTGTACAATAATTTAGCAGTAGTAATGATGCGTTTAAACAAAGGCGATGAAGCAGTTCAATATTTATACAAATCACTGGAGTTAAACGATACCAATCCAAACACCTACTTTAACCTAGCTACGTGGTTTGAATCGAAACGAGATTTCGCAAAAGCGGAACAAGTATTATCCAAGGCTCGAACAAAATGTGAAACAAAAGAAATAAACGATCGGCTTGTTCGTATTTTCTTCCGTCTTCAAAAAATTAAAGAGGCAGAAGAACTAATCGAAGAATCTCTCTCCAAGTATCCCGAAGCAGAAATATTCCTAATTGCGAAAACAAGACTTTTACTTCAAAAAAATGAAACCGAGAACGCCCTTCTTTGGATCAAAGATATTTCCATGAGAAAAGCATTATCCCAAAATATGGAAACAACTTTGTTAGATTTAAAAGCGGAAGCATTAACAAAACTAAGTCGATTCGATCAGTCTGTTGCTGTTATCAACCATATTTTATCCAATCCAAAAGCGAATCCTGTCTACATCCTTAAGAAAGCAAATATTTTAATGGTGCAAGGCAACTATAAAGAAGCTGCTTCAGTTTTAAGTCAAGCCATTTCACAATCTACATTAAAGGGAAATCTAAGACAAGATGCCATTTTAATGCTTCGAGATATTGAAATTGTGAACTGGCAGAAACTAACCGAATACCTATTGCTTGATCCTAAATTCAAAGATGAATTTTTATCGAATCCCT
Organism: uncultured Caldisericota bacterium; assembly: GCA_964422555.1. Classification (GTDB taxonomy): domain Bacteria; phylum Caldisericota; class Caldisericia; order UBA6126; family UBA6126; genus JAGLCW01. The sequence continues at coordinate 15,902 of CAYRBR010000028.1, forward strand.
CCTATTCACTAGAAAGCCGTGGCATTATTCTCCCAATACAAAATGTACAAAGAGTTGTGAACGACTTCAAAAAACATCATGCCTCTTCATTTCAATCAGAGCAAGGAATTGGATAATGAGTCCTGAGATTTGCTCAAAACCTACCTCCATTCAATGTAGTATTTCGTTGTACCCCATGGGTTCTACTACCTATACTGCTGTAGTAAAAGACTGTATACAACACCTTGCTGTCCTTGCAGAAGAAAACAATGTGCAAATCTTTTATCACACAATGAACACTTCGTTATATGGAAACAAAGACGCCATTTTTAGTATCATCAGGCAATTTTATTTCTATGCTGAAAAAAGAAATCCTGATATCGTTTTAAATGTATCTTATAGTAATTGCTGTCCAGAACCATGAAACAAGAGTGGTTTAAGGAATACTTCGATTCCTCGTATGGAAAAATCATTCTAGACCCTATCAAAGAATCATACACAAAACAACAGGTAGATTTTATTTTGCAGGCCCTAGAACCAGAACCTGGTAGTTCTTTTTTAGATCTGTTTTGTGGAAAAGGTCGTCATTCTCTTGTTTTAGCAAAACACAACTATCAAGTTACTTCTATAGACTTAATCCCCGAATACATCGAGACTTTATCTAGTAATGCCACAGAAGCTAATCTTCCCATTCAGTGTATCTGTCAGGATGCTCGTTCTATCGAATATCGCAATCAGTTCGATCACATTATTGTTATGTTTACTTCGTTTGGATATTTTACAGACGATGAAAATCAAGAGCTTCTATCCAAAATACGTCGTGCTTTAAAACCCGAGGGAACCTGCATTATTGATGTTGAAAACCGAGATTATCTTCTCAAGTTTTTTATTAAAGAAAAATGGAGAAAAAAATCGTATGGATGGCTCTTAGAACGAATGAAGTACCATCCTAAAACATCGCAACATCGAACTTTGCGCGTAGTTATAGACAAACAGGGAAATGCAACCGAATCGGAACGATTAATCAGGCTCTATTCACAACATGAAATACTACAAATGAGTAGAAAAGCAAACTTAAAACCAGTGCAAATATACGGTGATTACGACGGAACCCTATGCAAAAAACTCTCTCCACGAATTATTGCTGTTCTTAGGAAATAACAATTCTATAGTCAAAACATATCTTCGTACAAAAAATTTCTACTCATCGGAAGGGTAATAGCAAAAAGGAATATTCTTTCTGAAGATACCTTAATATACATCTGGTAATCAACTGTTGCCCTTCTGTATTTGGATGTATTCCGTCCACACACATGTAATTTTCAAAACGATTGGTAGACAGAAAAGCATTTCGAATATCAATCCACCTACTCTTCGTTTTTTCAGCAATGGCTACAATTGCATCGTTGTACATAGATTGCCAACGAGATATCTGCTCAACATCCCCCAACCACTGCAAGATATTTTTCATTTTCCCACAATCGTTATCGCTAACCCATTTCCAATATCGATCCGACACCAAAGGTGGAAGAGTTAACAAAACTGGAAATATATCGATTTCTTTCAAATATTGAACAGTATCCAATAGCTTACTTTGAAAGGTACTTACACTGGTATTCGGTTCATGATCGCCAGAAGGATTCATAGCTACTTCATCCCAGCAAAAGTCACAGTCATTACCACCAAATTCCATAACCACAATGTTTGGATTCCTTTTTTCGATGTCTTTTTGCAGATTCCGTATCCCCCGACAAAGTGTATTGCCAAAAGAAGATGCATTGTAAAAAGTGCAACTTAAGAGTTTTGACAGCGTGGATGCAAAGCTCTTTTTTGTAATACCATATTTCTTTTTATCTTCATCATACACCACTCCTCGGGAAATAGAGTCACCGTACAAAATCATGCTATAAGAATCACGACTTGGTTTCATTCGTCCTCCGTACTTGTTCGAAAGCTGTAGCATAGTATAGTTTTTCGTGGAAATATTGTGTTAAGAATTAGAAAATATTTTCCATGAAAAGAAAACTTTAATTTTTTTTTCTTCTTGAAACAACCTTTTTGACTACAATGAAGTACACTAAATTCATTACACTAAGGAGCATACAATGAATATTGGACACCTAGAACTTTGCCTAAATGTGAAAGATTTACAAGCATCGCTGGAGTTTTACCACAAACTCGGATATGAAGATGTGGGTGTGTACGAAAAAGAAAAGTGGGCCATATTACAATACAGAAACAATATCCTTGGGTTATATGAAGGTCATATCCAAGAGAATTGTTTAAACTTTCGGGGTGGAAACATAAAGAAACTGGTAGAAGAATTTGAACGAAAAGGCATTCCATTTGAAAGTGTCCCAGTTCAAAATGAAGATGGTTCAGGAAGTGCATTTTTGCGTGATCCAGATGGTAACCTGGTATTTTTGGATACAGCTCTTGAAGAACTAGAGGGAGATGATCCTGAATGACAA
>CAYRBR010000029.1:0-18177 GCA_964422555.1 uncultured Caldisericota bacterium
TCTTCTGCATGCTCCTTCACAGCTTGCACTAAATCGTGGGGATAATTCTTTTCTGTAAGAATCTCAACACCTTTGTCTGGATGAGTCTCGGGATAATTCTCAAAATCAATGTCATGGAGTAATCCACAAATCCCCCATAATTCTTCATCTTCCGAAAAATATCTGGCATATTCTCTCATTGCTGCCTCAACTGCTAACGCATGCCGAAACAAATGTTCTTCCGTGTTAAATTCTTTCCAAAGTTGTAATGCTTGTTCTCGATTCATATTGCCTCCTGTAAAACTCTATGTAGTAGTGTACTCTAGTTAGATATAAAAGAAAAGTGGTTTTCTTTTTCAGCATTTTTCTTGTATTTACAAAAAAAATGGATATAAAGCAAGTGTGATTATGTAATGTGCAATTAAGGCACAAGTTATACAACTCGATCCAAATTGTTGTATTTGGTCAATTTAACTGGGTGTATAACATAAGAGGAGACTATATGAATATTTATGTTGGTAATTTACCTTATCAGACTACCGAAGATGAACTTCGATCGACATTTGAGAATTATGGGGAAGTAGCATCTGTCCGAATTATTCAAGATCGTAATACAGGTCGCTCAAAGGGTTTTGGTTTTGTTGAAATGCCTGATCAGGAAGGTGCAAAAAAGGCTATTGAAGCGATTGATGGAATGGAATTTTCGGGACGCACTCTGAAGGTAAACGAAGCACGCCCACGTTACTAAATCTTTCTACCTTCTACAATTCAAAAACGTAAAAAATAAAATGTCCTGTTCTTCCACTATGCATTTATAAATTGTATACTAGAATAAAATTATCCAGGAGAAATGGAGAAGAGTATTATTAATGGATCAAGCAAAGAGGAATAAAAACCAGATTCTTTTTATCGTAATTGTTATTAGCATCATAATTGGTTTCTGGTTTCTCTATGCCATATATGACTACTTAACGCTTCACGAGCAACTACGTTTTCTATTTTTCCGGGAACCTCTTCACTTCACAGACTCTCTCATTACCCACATTTCCAGTTTTTCTTTGGTAACTCGAATTCTCGTTATTGGCATATGTGTCACATCCGCATTTCTAATACGTAACGCCTTTAATAGATTACAGGACAAGAATCAGGAATTAGAAGAAAGTAACAAAAAAATTCAACAAAGCGAAAGTCGCTATAAAATGCTATTCAATACCAATAATGACCCCATTATCATGTTGAAAGACTGGAATATTACAGATTGCAACCGGAAAGCACTTTCGCTATTTGATTTTCGACTGAAACAAGATTTAATCTCTCTTCCCTTCCTTGATTTGTTCCCAGCTACTCAAGAAAACAACCAATCAACCAGAATTGCCATCCAGGAAATTCAAAGAAAGATTCACGATCAGGATTTTGATATCAGGCCTTTTTCGTTCCTTGTTAAAACAAGTAAAGGGATGCATATTCCCTGTGCCATTACAATTAGCCCCCTTCTTATTAATGAAGAAACATATTGTCAGGTACTCATTCGAGACACCTCTTTACAAAAACTATACGAACGGGAACTCATTAATGCCCGAGATAAGGCAAACTATGCAAACCATACAAAAAGCGTCTTTATATCTACCTTAACACATGAATTGGTTAACCCACTCAATTCTATTATTGGGTACAGTTCATTGCTTCAAAAAGAAACCGATCCGAAAGCAATCAAACTGTATAACCAGTCTGTTCTTCGTGCCAGCAAGAAAATAAACTCTCTTTCAAGAGATATCCTAGATCTATCAAAAATGGAGTCAAAAAAACTGGAATTCCGTAAAGAACCCTGTCAGCTTTTTAGGTTAAAAGATTCCCTGTACAACACTTTTTACTCGAAGCTTAAGAATGATGGAATTACTTTGAAACTTGTTACTCCCGAAACAGACTATTGCCTGGTTGTGGATGTCGAGAAAGTAGAACGAATTATCTATAGTTTACTTAATAACACTAGAAAATATACGAAGTCTGGAGACACAATTCAGGTTTCTATCACAATTGCCGATATTAACGTTCCTTCGTCTGAACCAACCTCTATTGCCGAAGAATGCACGGGTCATTTAAAAATTGTTGTACAAGATAACGGTAGCGAGATTAAAAAGGAATACAAAGATCTTATTCTTCACGACAACAATGAATCTTTTAAAATTCCTACTGACACCACACTTAAGACAACTGATTTATTGCTGTTACTAGCAAAACAACTCACTTTAGCCCTGAACGGCTCTCTAGAGATCACAACTAATCCAGATGCAGGAAACAAGATTACTGTTACTATTCCCGATACTCCCATCTTGTTGTATCAGAACCCTCCATCCAGTACTTTGAAATCATCTCCTCCTTCCACAACTAAGAATTCTTCCAGTGATCACTTAAAATCCCCTAAGAAAACACTTCACATACTTTCGGTGGATGAAAACCAGAATAACCTTGATGTTTTACAAGCAATGCTGCACTCCATATCCAATATTAAGGTACACAGTGTTCATCATGACACCTTAGCCCTAGAAGCGTGTCGCGAACAGGTATATAACATCATTTTTATCGACTTACGTTTTGACCTGGAAGCGGGTGTTGCCCTGGCAAAGTCAATTCGGAAACTGAAGAACTTCGAGACCGCACCCATTATTGCCGTTACCGACATACACGAAGCAGAGGATGCATTAAATATTTCTCTCTTCAATGGTATCCTTCTGAAACCAGTTTCAATTGAGGCATTGTATACTATTTTGGTTCGTTTTGTTCCATTTGAGTAATATTTCACATTAGCTATGAATGATTAAAAAGAACTCTCAGAAGGATTTTTCTTCCAGCTACTCTTTTAATAATTCTACTTTTCCAGTAACAATCGTATTTTGCAGAAGAAAAACCTGCACAATACAGTTAAATGAATATGGTCAGATCCATGTTCGAGTTCCACACCGGTACTCCAAAAGAAAAGCTCTTCATTTTTTACATTCCCACGAATCCTGGATACAAAAACATATTATGTGCGAATCCCCATTCCTTTCTCCATACCAATATAAAGAGGGGGAAATTTTCCAGATTCTTGGAGAAGATTATTCTTTACGAATAATCACCAGTTCTTCCAGCAGTGTACACATACAAAACAACAATCTAGTTGTGTGTACTCCCGTGCCCACAAAAGAACAGATAAAAAAACAGCTACAACGCTGGTATCGTAAACAGAGTATTATGCACCTTACTCAGAGTATCCAAACAGTTGAACCGCAAATCACTTCTATTACAAAACGGTTCCCAAAGGAATATCGTTTCCGTCTCATGAAAAGAAGGTGGGGAAGTTGCAACAACCAGCAAGTAATTACACTAAATACAGATTTGTTCAAAGCACCTGTCCCGGCAATAGAATATGTTATCATTCATGAGCTCTGCCACTTAGTGTACTTACATCATGGAGTAGAGTTTAAAGAACTCCTTACTGACTGTTGCCCGGATTGGATTCACAGAAAAGAATTACTGAAAAGAATTTGTAGTTGGTAAAGCTTTGTTATAATTTAATCACTGTTTCAAATTATTTTAGGAGGTAAAAATGTCAGTTTTTAAAAAACTCATCACCTACGTTGTGGCATTTGTTCTCATTGCCGCACTAGTCATCATTCCTACTAGTTCCAATGCAACCTTGAAGTCGTCTATTATTGGGTATGGACCCATAGAAAGCAATGTTCTATTCCCCTCTGCAAGCTGTTATCAAAATGGTCTTGTGTATACTTTGGACACTTATGGTATCTGTATCGCACAAAAAGATGATCGGTCCATTGTCAAACGATTTCCCGTTCAGAACCCTGTAAACATGCTGGGAGAAATTGATTTCTTAGAGTATCTTACTTCATTCAACGAAGAAGGATCTTTAGAGGGTATTCTTGCCCCTTTGTTAGCTTTATCTGGAACTATGCTAGACGGAATTGTGCCCTCTATTGGAATTACCTCCAAAGAAGAATGTGTTATTGCGCAGCAGAATTCCGAGTTGGGTGTATACGATACTAAAACAGGATCTTTACTTACTACTATTAAAATTGACCCAGTTATACCAGAAGTTGAAAACACCTGTAGTATATCTCAGTTTGCTGTAAAAAATGATATTATCTATACCTTTAGTGTAGTAGAAGAAGAACTAGAAGAAAGCGATGAAGAAGAATTCGAGCCAGAAGAAGCTCCGATTTTTAGAGTTCTGTTAACAACTATGAAAACAACCGGTGAAGTGATAGAAGAAACAGATGTTACTCCTTTGTTTGGTTTTCTTTCCGACCTTACCTATTTAAATCCAAGGAGTACTATTAGTGGTTTCAGCATTAGTCCTGATGGTACACTGTTCAGTGCTATTCATCAAACAATGGATGGACAATTTATCATTGTTTTTAACCAAGAGTCCATTTTAATAAAAGAATCTATCCCTGAAGGCATCATGGTTTCCACGGTTGATTTTTATTCCAACGAAATGTTGTACCTGGGGGTAACTGTGCAGGGATTTTTAGATTTTGAACCTTGTCAGATCAACTGTATGAAAATCAAAAACGAAAACGATTCCTATTCTTTAATGAAAGAAAAAGAAATCAAATTCGACGATACTGGTTTATCGATGAATCGCATTCTTTGCAACGATGCTGTTAGCTGTTTTGTCTGTTCGGGTGAATTCAAAGATTTGTTTAACTACAAAACGTTTATCGTTGAAAATGATAAAGGAGCAGAGTTTTTAAGTACTCCAAATGGAAAAGGACAGATTCGTGGGTCAGCTGCGTTTGCAGTTGATTCCAATCAAAATCTATATGAAACCGGCTTAGGTAATGGATATATCAATGTCTTTGACAACACAGGGGAGTACAAAAAGCAAATTCCGTTCAACTTCTCAGAAGTGAGTAGTTTAATGGGGATGATTGATTTATTCCCTTTTATCACCGATATGGAAATAGAAGGTGAATACTTGTACATTTCAAATTCTCTACTAATGATACTTCCCTCTGTTTCTCGATACTCATTAGAAACGGAAGAATGGGAAAAAGTTTTTGAGGGAGATATGCTCGAAGATGGACTAACCCCCATTATAAGTTTGGAAATTTATGATGAAGAAGTGTATTCCCTTCATCTTGGTACTCAAAAAGATAAAAGCTGCATTATAAATCATATCGATTTATTTGGAGAATTAGAACAACTTAACTTTACCTTTGAAAGCAGTGATTACGACCCCTCTTTAACTCCTCTCTGGATTGATTTTCAATACGATACCGAGGAAGAATTATTCTATATACTTGATGGGCTGAATAACACCATGCTTGTGTTTGATTCTGATGAAGACTTACAGTATGTAGTTCCGCTTCGTATCCCCCCTGCAGAATCACCATCAGAAGAATCCAGCGAAGACTTAGAACCAGTTTCGTTGTTCTCTTCCTTTGAGCTTTGTGAAGATACAATCATTGTTACCGATGTAATCGCCAATAAACTGTATACATTTTCATTGGATGGATCGTATATTTCCAGTTATGGTAAAATGGGAAGCCCTCCTATGGTAAAAACGCAAGAAGACTACCAGAAAAATCCCGATTCTTTTAATGGTCTCTGGAAAGTACGCATGGCCAAAGAGCATACCATGAAGACAGACCCCATTTATATAAGTGATTTTGGAAACTGCCGTTACCATAAAGTATTTCAATTTACTCCCCCTACAATTGAATATCCAAAGCAAGCATACACATACTCTGATTTTTCGGTTTTCTCAAACGAAACCCATGAAATTGAATACTCTATCACACCAGAAAATACAACATGCTCCTTTGTTATGAAGTCAAATGTTCCCTGGATTGAATTTCCAGCCCCTGAAGGAGTACTTCCTACAGATGCTTTATCATTTGCTATAAATGGATCAAAACTCGAATGCTGGGAAAACAATGTAGGAGATATCCTTATAGAATATCCAGATTATCCTTCCAATAATCAACAGTTTCACATTGAAGTACAGGCCATTGGAAACACTGTTGTTTTGCAAATTGGTTCCAACATCGCCACTATTAACAACAAAGAAGTATCTTTGGATGCTGGTAGTATTCCTATTATTTCCAGTGGAAGAACGTACGTTGCAATTCGTTTTTTAAGTGAACAGGTTTTTCAGGCACAAGTAGAATGGAACGGGGAAGAACGTTCCGTTACCTTCACCACCAACAATGCTACAGTAAAAGTTTTTATTGGGAAGAATGAGGCACTTGTAAATGGAAAAGAAGTAACATTGGATGCCCCTCCCATTATTGTGGAAGGTCGTACATTGGTTCCGCTTCGTTTTGTAAGCGAGAATTTAGGAGCATCGGTAGGTTGGGATGGTGAAACACAATCGGTTACCATTCGATACCCCGGTTCAAAATAGTTTTTTCTTTTTCCTTCATAAAAAAAAGCCCCGGATTGCTCCGGGGCTTTTTTCATTCAAAGAGTATCTTCGAATAGAAGTATTGCTACTTCTATGGTAGGTAATCTTTAATGATAGTAACGGTTCGAGTTGCTGCATCCCAAAGGACTTCACAATCGAAAGCTTCGGAAATGAATCGAACGGGTACTAATGTTCTTCCTTCAATTACTGTTGGAGGAGCATCGAGTACAACTTCTACGCCATTTACCATGGCATTAGGATCATTTACTGTCATATTGATAGTAGTTTCACCTAAAGTAATAGTAATACCTTTGGTTACTGGATCGTAATCAACTACTGCGCCTAAACCTTCAGCAATGGCACGAATAGGAACCATAGTTCTACCAGCTAAAATCATAGCAGGTACTTCTAAATCTTCCTGTGCTTCAGCATTTTTGGTCCATTCTTTGCTGTCAACAGTAATCATGATGGTGGTTCGTTCCCATACACTTACTTGTTCAGTTACGGTGTTGCTATTGCCAGCTTCATCCACTGCTACAATTGTAAGAGTGTTTTTGCCAGGTTTGATAGCAATACGAACTTTCCAAATATCATGTACAACTTCGGCTTTTTGACCGTTTACAGTTACTTGTGAATGAGGATCCACACGACCGCTGAAACAATAGGGGTCGATATCTTCGCTGTAGATAATCTTACCAGGATCATCAAAGAAGATTTGTGGAGGAGTTGTATCCAAAGTAACGGTTAAGAGTTTACGAACTTTCAAACCAGCAGCATTGGTGGCTTCACCAACGATGGTGTTGAGTCCTTCTTTAAGGGTTACAGAACCGGTGAAGGTACCATCTTGGTTAACTTTGGCAGGAGTACCGTTTAAGGTTACTTTGTTGCCTGGGTTTGTGCTACCAGTTACTTGTTGGTTGGGTTTGTTCGTTAATGGGGCTACTGGATCAAGCTCTAACCATGGAGCAGAGGTATCAGGAATAACTGGAAGTTCAGCTGTTCCAATAATACGACCTTCTTTAGTAGCTGTAAAGACAACAAGACCTTTGTCATTTGGTGTAATGTCAAATACGGCCATACCATCTTTGTCAGTTTTCTTAGAAGCATTTACGCCAGGGCCTTTAGCTGTTACGTTAGCACCTTCAACTGGAGCTTGTGTTCCAATTTCAGTTACTTTTACGTTTACACCTGTGGTTTTGTCAGGATGTAATTCGCCTTCAGGAATGACTTGTACTTGTAATCCCACAACAGAGTCGAAGTCGATGATGTTGCGGACAGTATAGGTAGAAGTATTCTTCAGATCATAAGGAGCTGTTAAGTAATACTTATTCTTGTTGAAATAACCCATACCAGCAATATCTTCACCAAGTCCGGTAGGAGTGAAGTGAAGAGTAGTTACCATAACTTTTGGATCGGTTGCTGATTTTTTGGTATGACCATAAATAGCAGTTTGATGTTGGTTACCGATCATATAGACACGGCCATCTTCATGCATTTCACGATCACGTGGGTCTGCAGGACGTACTTCTACGGTTAAGTGATTTTCAATTGCGTAAACTAGGTCGTAGTTGGCAGGATTTACGAGATCTTTGCCTAATTCTTCGCCAGTTTCAGCTTTGAGTACACGTAAGGTAGGTGCGCCAATTTGGACTTCTTTGTTAGGAAGTGCTTCCCAATCGAGTAAGAAGGAACCGTCATTGGTATTGTAGTCGCTTGAATCTTGTGCTCTGTGGAAACGTTTTTCTACAGTGGCAGGATCCTGTTTGTTTGGAGGTGGGTATCCAGCAACATCAGCTTCGTCAGGATTGTTACAGTATACGTTATCACCAATCAAACCACCGATCCAGCAAAGATCTTCAGCAAATACATAGAAGGTAGTTTGTGCATTTACGTCAAGTCCGAGAGAATCATGATAATCTAATCGGGCATTGTCGTCAATGTCAGCAAATAAATATCCGCCCTTGTGAGCACTATTATAAATAGCACCAAGACCCCATCCGGTTAATGGAGGAGTTAAGTTTGGATTAGGATTGACATCCCAGCCACCCTTAATGGATTCTTCATCATACATTACTAAGCAGGTATTGTAATAAACTTTACCTAAAGTAATCTGTAAAGAACCATTTTGTGAATGGTTGAATGCGCCTAAGCTGAAGAGTTCAGCATTACGCCAATCGACTTTACCGTTATCGTTGAAGTCGAATCCTACGTTCAATGTATACGGATACAGATCCTGTAAGAAATGTTCTGCAAATAGATAACGATCTTTTTCGGTGAAATCGAAGGAAGCAGGTCTTGTAGAATAAGGAGTGAATCGAGCAGTATTCTTGATTCCGCCACCACAAGTACTTACACCCTTGCTGACACCCTTCAAGAGGAGTCCCTGAGCATTCTTGGCTGTAACAGTAATACGATAGATTCTGTTATCGGCAGCTGTTAATACGAAATCTGGTTCACCAGGTACCTGATATTCGGTTCCGGATGGATCTTCGGTATTAACAATAGCATACTCAGCAGTTGGTAATACTACGTTTACTTTAGCTTTTGCAGCATGCTTACGATCTGGGGTGTAGATGTAAACATCAAATTCACCTTCGTCGTTAGCACAGAAACCACGGAAAGCATATTTTCCGTCTTTGGCTAAACTGAAGTCGATCTTAATTGGCTGGAACGGATTTGCAGGAGTACTGTAAAGTTCACGGTTGGAAACTTTAGTATTGTCATCGTTATGTAAATCAGTTCGTACCCAATAATACTCTGGTAATGGATCAGGATGGATGTCTTTGAAGAGATGGTTCCAAATGTCATCATCTTCGACATAAGTTTTTCCGTCACTGTCTGGTACACCGCGAGTTAAGTCAACTGGTTCTCCTTCTTCGTTAGTAATAGCGAAGGATAAAGGAGATACTGGGTCAACTAATTCAGGAGTGACACCGGCAGTTAATGGGTTTGGCTGTACGGATACAGATAAATCCATAATTGGAGCAACTTCGATAAAGGATTGTCCAGAGAGATATACTTCGTGGGAATACTGAGGAGTAGTTCCTGGGAAGGAGTAGAGAGGTCTGAAACTACGATCGTTATTGTCATCGCCATATTTGTAAGCGGTGATCATAACAGGTAGCATTTCGTATTCAGAGATTACGTGATCAGGATCACCCTTATCTCCACCAAAGTCTACACCAACAGTATCAATTCTGGAACCATTAGCTTCAGATAACTCAAATACATAGACACCATTGTTACGTTGGAAGGTTCTGGCATCAATGACACCACCGGTCCAAGTGTTGGTTGCTAAGTCATAAGCACCGATAATTTCGGTTTCTCTGTCGCCAAAGGATACTTTTCCGTCTTCGTTCAAGTCGTCTTCACTGAAGTACTGTGGAGCGCGATCTGTGAAGTCAGAGGAATGAGGAGGATTGGTTACCCAACCATCACCAGCACCATCATAAAGATTGGTACGTGGGTTTAAGATACCACGGTCTTGCCATGCATATACAAACGCATCGTTGGTTGGTTGTACGGATTGCATGACTTCGTGTTCGTTAATGGTAACTTCAAGTTTGTTATCCACATCAGCAGTTACTTTTTCCTTGTCTGGAGTAAGTTCTAATGCGTGGACATCAATACCATCGGTTGGAGGTTCTGCGCAACAATCTTGATAAATCTTGATTGTGCCGTCCCAAAGTGTAACTGTTACGTTCACTTTACCATAAGAAATTGGAATCCATTCTTCAAAACGGAAGATGTTTTCAAGTCCGGTGTAATTCAACTGCTTATTGTCGACTAATAAAGGATTGGTGTAACGATAGGTTCCGCCATCGCGGTCTACGTTGGTCCAATCTTGACCCCAAGCATGTTCAAATTCTTCCATGTTGGAAGAATCAATTACTACTTCGCCAGTCCAATCATAAGCAATAGGTACATGACGTAAACCATTGTATTCATAATCAGAGGTGACAGTATTTTTCTGCTCATCAAATACTTTTGGCTGAGCAAATGGACCAGAGATGACCACTCTTCTAAGCTTGTAGTCGATTGGTGTATCTTCTGCAAAGCTTAAGTGATTTCCATCAATATCTTTCAAGATGAAGTATAGTCCATAATCAGTTAATGGGAAGAATTCTGTACCTAAACGGTTGAAGTCTGTGAAATTGTTGTAATCCACATCATCATACCAATACCACCACCAAATGGCAGGGTAGGCATTCCAACCGCAATGATCCTGATCGGTTCTGGTAACGCCACCAGCGGTAACGACACCCTGAACTCTACCAGTGTGGGTTTGTCCACCGGGATATCCGCGGCAGTCTTTTCCAACATCAAGAATTAAAGGATTATATGGATGCTGAATTTGTGGAGTTGGAACATTCATAGGAGATAAAGCACTTGGTCCAGCAGTATAATTTACTTGTGAATTTTGTAAAGCGTGGTCTACAGTAGACATTTCTACAAAGTTCACGTATGGATCAGGAGCTAAAACCTTGAAGGATTTTACACCACAGTAATCAATACCCATGGATTCCCAATGACGGGCTCCACTGTAAGGTACGTTAGGATAAGAATTAACATCCCAGTCAAATTCGCCTACGGGAGCGACTGGTTTGTCAACTACGAAATAAGGAGGATGTGTAATGGTTGAGTTGTAATCAAAGATTACGTTTTCAGTCCATACACGTACTTCAAGTTTAGTAGCAGCATCACGTGCTAATACGGCAACTTGAATTTCTCCACCTTCATCAGTACTGGTTCTTTCTCCATAGTTCATGAGATATGAAGGTACACCAAATGTACTGACAAAGAAATCACCAAAGATGTCTCCATAAGAAACATAACCTAATTTTTCAAATCCGTCGCCACAAACTTTGCACTGACCTTTGTCTTGTGAACAATCAGCGTCGATAAAGTTTGGTCTTTCTTCTACTTTTACGCAATTAGGAATACGTTCTGGTCCTTCGTTAGGATATTTTGGATTAGGATTCCATAATTCGTCTCCGGCATCCAACATACCTGGGTGAGGTCCAACATCGTCCCAATTCCAATAGAGGTATGTACCATCTAAGTTCACCTGAACGATTACTTTTTGAGAAGTAACAACACCATTAGACATGGCAAAACCGGTGAAGAGATAATCAATACCAGCATTGTGGGCATTGTAGAATACAGCAACTTCTTCGCCGTCTGGTACAGACATGCGAATACCATTTGGATCGTTGACATCGTTAGGATTGTCAGCGTCTTCCAATTTCATGGTTAAGTTCGGGAATCTTTGATCTAATACGCCTACACACTTTTTAGAAGCCTGGAACTTAATAGCTTCTGGAGCTACGTTGTACTTCTTCTGAGCATAGCAGTCGTATTTGTTCATTAAGTCTTCTGGGAATGGAGGTACTTGATAGGCTGGAGGACCCCATGCCTTACTACCTTCCATGTGACCCCAGCGAAGGTCGCCGGTGTTGTCATGGAGTTTCCAGAACGGATCGCAAAGCTTGTAATCTTTTGTGCTACCAGATTCATTAATGTAATGAGTCTTTGGTGCAGGTTCTACACCACCATCGTCTTTTACAGCTACGATACGTACACGTAAATCGTAATCTTCAAGAACCCATTTGCCGTCTACATAATTTTTCTTGAAGCCAGCATATTGTCCGTTTGGAGGACAGGTTCCACGATAAGGTGTGAACTGGAAGGTAGCTACTGGATTGTCAGCAGTGATTACTTTGTAATCTTCGTAAATCTTGCTGGAAGTAGGACCTTCAGTGTTACGGATTAAGATGTATACTTTTTCTGCTTCGTGGTATACGCCATCTTCCCAATAGGCTGCTCTTGGAGCAGGATCTACTGTAACATCAATTTGAGAAGTTTGTTCTACCTGGAATGGTTTGTCAATTTTGACGCTCATACCAATTTTGTCAGAAGGATATACTTCCCAGTCGATGTAACGGAAGTCACAGTTTTTGCCCATGGATAAACCATGAACTGTGCTTTGGTTAATCCAGAAATCTTGGTTTTCGCCAATTTCTGAACCGCAGTTATAAGTTACATCAGAAATGGTAACTTCGGTTAAACGAATGTCGCCAGTTCTTACAGAATAAGCTGTTAGCCAAAGATCGCCATCGTCGATCATGTTTGGATCGCCGGCAATACCTTGTAATACTAAGAGATTGCGATAAACAGCATCAAATAAAGCAATATTGAAATCCAATGCGTTGTAGAACAATTCATCGGTGTCAATATCAGCAGCTAAATCTGTGTCGCCAGCAGCAATAACGGTGAAAGGTTTGTAGGTAAGAATACGAGTTAAACGTACGTCACCAACACTCATTACACCATCGCCGTCCATATCAAGATAGGCCATCGGACTATAAGCCCAATTGGCACCAGTAAGGGAACTGGAAGCATTTAAGTCTCTATAGATAATATCATAGGAGACTAAACCAGGATAAGTTACATCTTTTAAACTTTGATCGAAAGCGTCGATATAATACCATCCGCCTAAACAATCTAAGTCTTTCCAGTTCATTACAGAACCATTACCATATCTACCAGAAAGGTCAAATACACGGATGTCGCCAGGGGAAGCAGTTCCACTACCGTCAATATCAGCATATAAGATATTGGTAAACATATCTGGAGCAGGGTCTGTTGTAGCAGGATCACGAACACCCATGAAGTATTTGTAACCGTCGCCAACAAATCCGTTACGTACATTGTTTCCTACTTTGTAGACGTCTTCGTCAACATCATAAGTCCAGTTGTAAGGAATGTCTTCATTCGGCCAATTTGCATCACGGAATAAATCCCATGCATGGAAGGATTTTAATTCAAATCCTACATCAGCATCACCAGCAGCAACTGTTGTGTCGGCTTTATATCGAATGACATTGTTGCCAACATTAACGGTAACAGGAGATAATCTCTTGTCGCCTTCAGATACTAATTCTGGGGTGAAAGGATCGTGGTCGTCATCATTGTTTTTGTAAATGGTTTCGCCGCAACCATACTGATCATTTCCTTCGGTATCATAGAACATGATATCAGCTGGGAATGGGAGTAAGTCTTCGCCGAAATCTTTAGCAGCATACATACCGTCAGCAGCACCGAGATATTCTTCACCGGTACGACCAGCACGATAATCATCGGACAGGTTGTAAGGATAAAGTGTATCAGTTGGTGGAGGAGGTGTACCTGTGAAATTGATGCCCCAATTGTTGTCAATTCCGTCGTCTTTCCAAATTTCAACACCGATGTATTCACGGTATTTTAAGTTTACATTCTGGAAAGTGGTTGCAGGAATATTAAAATCGGAACCTTTTTTGCCCAATACGGTGTTTTTCTGAACACTCTGAGCAGAAACTTTCACGTCGTTGTTTGGAGATCGAAGTCTTGCAGCTGTTGTAGAAGGAATCATTCCTTCCCAAACATCTGTTTCAACAGAAAGATTGTAAGCTGGCTGGTTGCAGCCACCGAATAATACTTCTGCTAAGACAAGAAGATCACCATGTACGCGTGGTACTAATTTACCATTCATTTCAGGACTGGATACTAAAGATACATCTCCGGAGAGATATCCACGGTCTTTATCTTTCTTCATGGTTCCTGGATCAACAGGATCGTTTACATTGGTTAAACGATAATCACCAACGGTGACCATACCATGATCAGAAAGAATGTTACCCATTTCTTCATACATCCATTCGCCTGGTTCAAAGGTAAACCATTTTTCGAACCAATTGAAATCAGCTGGAGTTTTTTTGTTCTCAGCATGAACCTGATCGTTAGAATAAGGTTCACGGACTCCGTCTTTGTTAAAATGAATAGGGAAACGGAATAATTCTAAATGAGTTTCAGGATTAACCATATTTCCATCAGCATCATAATAACAATCCCAATCGGTAGCTTTTACGATTGAGTTTGGAGGATAGTTCTTTGTTTCACCATTTTTATAAATGGAAACAGAAGTTAATCGAACGTCTCCTTCTTGAACATAAGTGGAATACCCTTGGTAATAATAGGCATTCAATCCTTTACGATACATAAATTCGCCAGGATTGAACTGATCTACTACTGTCCAATACGTTTCACCATCTTCAATGGGGTCTTCCATAAAGACGCTTTCATCCATAATGTTAGCAGCATGAACTTCGTCGCCATAATGGAAATAAATTTCTTCTCGCGTAATTGGATCGGCCATCTGACTGTTGAAATACCAGGAACAGTCGATGTAAGGATTAGTGTTAACACGATAATTTCCAGATCCATCGTCTTCTGGAAGAATCTGTACTGGGTTGTCGCCCCACATGTTAAGAATTGGATCTAATCCACTAAATTCATTGATCCATTTCCAATCGTAATTTCCCCAATAGACAAAATCTACTAAGTCATAACCTGTGTCAGAACCAAATGGACCAGCATCCCAGTCGGGAGTGACAACATAATCGTTGCCTTCGAATTCTTCGCCATTGCCCTGAACAACTGAAGGATAGAGTCCTTCGGAGGTGTTGATTAGAGTGAAATCATCCATGTCAATCCAACCCATACGGAATAAACGACCGGTACGGTTTTTATCCCAGAAATAGATGGATGTGTTTCCGTCGTCATCAATGGTTGCATTGAAACGAGGATTTTGTGGATCTAACACATAGGGTCCCTGTGTGTTGTTTCCGGTGGATGGGTCAACAGTTGCAAAAGGATTGGATTTACATTCTTCTGAAATGTATCTTCCATTTAAATTTGCAGGATCTGCTGGTTCGTAATAACGACAATCGTTAAAACGTCCATCGGGATCTAACCAAAGTTGTCCTACTTCATCAAACACTGCATACCAATGTTCGGATACAGTAGAACGTCCACCTGCAGGTGTGACATCAAGGTAAAAGTCTGTCCAGTAAACTGGTTCAACTTCGAGCTGTACTGTGTCAGCAGCGACGTTGATTCCATTTTCGAAAGCTAGTTCTGCATCTGGCATACCATAGCCATCGCGTCCCCAGACATCTTCACCTGCTTTTTGCCAAGGAAAATCCTTGTTGGTTAATTCTTCTCCGTCGCGGTCGTAACCTACTGGAACCATGCGTACGGCAATAAATGTACCGTTTACATTCTCAGCGGCTTCGACTGTTTTTGGAGCAGCCATGAAACCAAATTGGAAAATTCCAGCCACCATCATGATGGTAACTAATAAACTAAGTGTTTTTTTCATAGAGTTCTCCTTTCTTGAAGATTCACACATAGTCTTCGTCCTTTTCGGACTTGATGCTTAAAAATACAATTCTATCAGTGACTACTCAGAAGAATAAGTGGTCCACAGCAACAGAACGTTACATGCTTGTCCATCATATTTTTTCTGCGAAAGTTTCAACATCAAAAACGGTATAGTTAAAACATCCAAACTAAGTATAAGATATCCAGGGAAGGCAACAATAGGAAAAATCATGGAAGAAAACAAAAAAAGTGGGCAAAAATTTACCCATTTGAGAAAATTTTTGCCCACTTTTCAAAAACTCAATAAAGAGAACGAAAATACACTACTTTGTGTAAAGTTTAAAGTGCACTCTTTGCTTTTAAGGAATCAAATCTGTGAAGGTTTTCTGAATCACTCCTCCATCCTTAATACTAGAAAGGTCCCCACCATTAGACTGTAGGATATTCTTAGCAATGAGTGTGTTCATCACTGTCTGGATCTGCCCTTCAGTAAGATCCTCTTTTGGATACGGAAAAGTAAGTGTACTTGTTTTTCCAATCGAATTTGTAAATTGCATTTGTAAGGTTTTTTTAGTGTAATCTGACATATTTCCTCCTTAAGAAATAATTTAGGCGTTTAAATTACTTTTTTGGTGATACAGAATTTCTTCTACTGGGTACAACAATAATCCTGCAATTGCGGATACTACGTCATAAATATCCTGTTCAAGAGCAGTAGCTTTTACATTGCTCAAGGTAAACCGGACAGTTTCATCCCCTCCGGAAGTTAAATAAACAGATACATAGCCAGGTAAACTAACAGTTGTCATAAAATCTCCTTTCAAAAACAAAAAATTGTAAATATGAAACGTTCCACTATATAAATCGAAGAAAGGAAATTTTTTTGCAGGTTTTTTGTTGTTTTTTTTAAAAAATTCAATAGAATAGGTAGTCGGTATTCGGAGAGTGGCGCAGTTTGGTAGCGCGCGTGGTTTGGGACCACGAGGTCGAAGGTTCGAATCCTTTCTCTCCGACCATTCTACTTTAATTCATCCAAATACCTTTTTGGTCCCTTTTCATATATATCATTTCCCTGGGTATCAATCCCCACAATTGTAGGAAATTTCTCTACACGAAGCTTTCGAACTGCTTCAGGCCCTAATTCAGAATAAGCAACAACAGAAGCTTCCTGAATGTGTTTTGAAAGAAGAGCTCCAACTCCGCCCACAGCAATTAAATACAAGGCTCTATTCTTAATGATAGACTTTACCACTTCTTTACTTCTTGGTCCTTTCCCAATCATTATTTTTAATCCATGGTCCAGAAGAATGGGAGAGTAGATATCCATTCTTCCACTAGTAGTTGGACCAGCAGATCCAATAGGATAGCCTGGAGGGGGTGGAGTAGGTCCAACGAAAAACACTGCCTGGCCTGCTAGATCAAAAGGTAACTCCTGATTACTTTGTTTGGCTTGTACCAATCTTTTGTGAGCCATATCTCTTGCTGTATAAATTGTTCCCGTTATTTCTACTACATCTCCAACTTTAACATACTCTAATGAAGCATCTTGACTGAGAGGAGTGATAATGTTCCATGTATTCATGAAGTCCTACTTTCCCTGTAAAGTAACATGCGCATGACGAGCACAATGACATTGTATATTAATAGCAACAGGCATAGATGCTATATGACAGGGTTTCCACAGAATACTTGTTGCAAGTACCGTAGTTTTTCCTCCCAAACCCATGGGTCCAATCCCCAGTTTGTTTACTTCTTGACAGATTTCTTTTTCCCACATATTCAATCTTGGATCTGGATTTGGTTGAGAAAAATCCCGAAGAAGTGATTTTTTTGCACTCAATGCACATTGCTCGAATGTTCCTCCAATCCCAATTCCAAGAATAATTGGAGGACAAGGGTTTCCACCCGCTTTCTTAACAGTATCGATAATGAAATTATTAATCCCCTTTTTCCCCTGGGCTGGTTTCAACATAGCGATGGAGCTCATATTTTCAGAACCCCCTCCTTTAGGAGCAAAATGCAAGACTATGTTGTCTCCTTCTACAAATGAATAATAAATATATGCAGGTGTGTTGTTGCCAGTATTACTTCTCTCAAATACCGGGTCAAATACCATTGAGTTTCGTAAATACCCCTCTTTATACCCTCTTTTTACCCCTTCCTGTATAGCTTCTTCAATTGTGCCTCCTACAATTTGTACATTGTGCCCAATTTCAACAAAGAATACTGCCACTCCTGTATCCTGACACAACGGAATGCAACTTTCTTTCGAGTAATCAATATTCTCGATAATCTGGTGTAATACTTTTTTAGCAATTGGATAGGTTTCTGATTCATATGCTGAAAATAATAAACTGGAAACATCTTTGCTTAAAGATATATTTGCTTTCATACACATTTCTTTTACAGATTGAGTAATCCTTGAAACTTCTATTTTTTTCATGCAGTCTCCTATTTGGCTTTTTGTTATTCTACCATAGAAGTATGAAAAAAAATTTGATTATTTGTAATAATTCAGTATAAATACACATTGCACATGCGCCTGTAGCTCAGGGGAAGAGCATTTGCCTTCTAAGCAAGTGGCCGGGGGT
>CAYRBR010000030.1:0-4837 GCA_964422555.1 uncultured Caldisericota bacterium
ACAATCCGTTTTCTGTTACTAAAAAAGAGATTATTCAATTAAAGATAGGAAGTCGCTTGCTGATCAATTACAACAAAGGCCCTGCTATTTTAGATTTTGCTCCTTTTATTGACAGCTCCACAAACCGAACGTATGTTCCCATAAGAGCTATTACAGAATCATTTGGAGCGAAGGTTCAATGGAATAACAGTACGCAGCAAGTTACAATTCAACTTGATTCCACTAAAATTGTATTGCAAATTGGGAACAAAAAAGCAACCGTGAACGGTAAAACGCTTATGCTTGATGCCCCACCCACGATTGTTAACAATCGAACATTTGTTCCATTACGATTTATTTCAGAAGCGCTAGGAGCCTCTGTCCAGTGGATAGCAGAAAGTCGAACTATTAAAATCGTTCGAGAATAACTATTGAGTAATAATAGGAGGAAGTATTTCTTCTATAGTGTCAAAAGATAGAACTTCTATACAAACGTATGGAAACTGACTTTTCTGTAGATGATAAGATTCGATTTTTTTGATATTACCCGTATAAGGCCCTTCCGAAATGACATACAATCTCATTTCACGGGAGAAACCTGAATCTTCTTCTAAATAATCGACAGAATAAACACGAGTTGGGGTATTGTCTATAACTACTTCCTCTTCTGTATCTTCATAAGTCATTGTAATATCTTTGAAGAACACGTCTGCAATTAGCATTTCATCTTGATAGATCTGGTCAAAACGAACAAGAGAATACCCGGGTTCAATGGTTTCATTCCAATTCCCATACTCATCCAGAGACCAGCCAATTAATCCAATTTGAATAATCTCTAAATCGACTTCTTCTCCATCCAGACCAATTTCGGTACCCACAATATGCAAAGATTGCTCCACAGGGATCGCTTCCACCATAGCAGTTTGCAGCACATCTTCTTCGGAATTTCCAATCTGGATTTTGTACGAAACCGAATATGGCTCTACAATGTCCGTTTCTACAATACCCAAAGGATGTACCGAATCCAGGAAGAAATCTCGAAAATTATCCCCTTTTTCTAAAAGAACATCATCTTCAAATGTACTCCATCTGATTTCTTCATCAATTGTCACATGAACTGGATTATCGGTAATACCTTCAAACTGGTAATAACCAGATTCATCTGTAATGAAACTCTTGCCGTCAGCAATAGAAACTGTGATATCAGATAAAGGTTCTCCAGTGTACGATTCGTACACGTAACCTTGCATATTATATTTTGGGGAACAACCTATCAGTAATCCTAAAACAAGTAAAAAAGAAATTATCGAAACAAATTTTTTTGACTTCAAGGCAATACCTCTTTTTTTGTATTTATTGTAAGAGTACGCCCTGGGTTGTCAACGAAAGATTAGCCTTCTTCTATTTGTCGATGCTTTACGTTTTCTCCTTGCTGAATAAAAATAGCAGATTCGGAAATATTGGTTGCATGATCCCCAATACGTTCCAAATATCGACTAATTAACAAATAATGAACACAGATGGAAGCATTGTCTGGGTCTTTCGACATTTGATCGACCGAATTTTTGAAGATTTCACCATTCAAATCATCCACTACCTGATCTTGTCGTAATACATAGTAGGCTAGTTCTAAATTTGAATTTAAGTACGCTTCCGATGCATTTGCATACATTTTCTTTACACGCTGAAACAAATTTTCAATTCCAAATAAATCGCAGCATTTCGGTTGAATTCTTCCAATAGCACGCACAATGTTGCAGCACAAATCACCGATTCTTTCTAAATCATTCACAGCCCGTAAGACTCCAATAACAAATCGAAGTTCATCTGCCTCAGGACTAAACAATGCTAAAACTTCCAGTCCTTTTCGCTCAATGTCTATTTCAAACGTATTCATTTTTGCATCTTTTTTAAGTATCTCTTCAAGCATATCGGGTTCTTGTTTCTGAAAATACGATTCCGAATCTTCAATTAATTCAGTTCCAAGATAGATCATTTTTGAGATTTCTTCTTTAAGTTGTAATAGATATTTTTCTTTATTTACGGTTTCCATAGCACTACTCTCCAAATTTTGAATTAAAACCAGTGTAGTTGAAAATTATTAAGAAATAATAAAGATTGAATTAAGCAACAATTAATATGCTTTAGGGTAAATCTATATAGAAAATTGTACCTTTCCCGGGCATACTCTGCAAACGTATAGTCCCGTTATGTAACTGCAAAATATGCTTCACAATGGCAAGTCCTAGTCCCGAACCAGAAGATGAATGTCCCGTTCTTGACTTATCCACCTGATAAAATCGTTCAAATATTCTTTCCTGGTCGCGTTTTGGAATTCCGTATCCCTCGTCTTGTATGCTAACACTTGTTTTCCCATTGTTCACAGATACTCGAATATTCACGTTTTTGTTCTCATCTGAATAGCGAATACTATTTTCCAATAAATTCCGAAATACTTGTGTAATAAGCGATTTGTTTCCGGTAATAACTCGATTATCTGGAGTACTTTGTATGGTAAAAGATATCTTTTTCTTTTCTGCTTCTGTTTTACACATTTCCAATGCGTCCTGTATAGAATCTAGTAAGAAAAACGAGTCTTTTTCCAGTTGATCTGATTTTTCTATTCGAGATAAAACCAATAAGTCGTTGATAATATTGGACATTTTTTGTGCATTCCGGTCAATAATCCCCAGGTATTTTCGTTGCAATTCTGGTGGCAATTCCTCCGTTGCAACAGTTTCTGTAAACCCTATAATCGCTGCTAAAGGACTTTTTAATTCGTGCGACACATTGGACACAAACTCGGTTCGAACCTTTTCTAATCGACGTAATTTTGTTAAATCCTGCAAAATTAATAAATATTCTGCCTCATCTTCAGAAAGAATAAAGGTTTTTAAAGGTACAATTCTGTAAAAGAAGGTTTTGTTCTCATGCAAGGAAAAAAATATCTCACCACTTCTTGTACTATTGGTTTTAATCACTTGATCAATTTGATTGTTTAATTCGAAATTCTGAAATACTTCCCAGGTATGTTTTTTTTTCACTAGCACAGAATGAGACAACATCGACTCTACCGACCGATTAGTAAAAACAACACTTCTCTTGTTATTGAAAATTAGAATTCCTTCATTTAACTGATCCATTAATGAAAGGGTAAATTGCGATGTGCTTTCAAGAATACTTAATTTTGCTTTATAGTACTTTACTATTTTTTCCCATGTATCGAGAATATCAACACGCTCTAGAGTAATAATGTCAGAAAACTCGTCTCGAAAGAATTTTTCAATTTTCTGCCAGTATAGAAGGGAAAAGACAATTGAAACAAGAACGGCAAGTGATAGTCCAGGGATAAAGTACTGTAACAAAACAATACGTAAAGAATGAGAAGGAAGGTAAAAAAGGATCAGAAAACAGACTAAAAGTAAAGTTAGAAAAGCACTAAGGAACGAACAAATTATTAACTTATGCTTCATTCTTAGGCGGTTCCATCTTGTATCCTACACCTCTGACAGTTTGGATTAAACCGGAAGCAGATTGTAGTTTTTTCCGAAGAGAAGTTAGATGTACATCAATTACCCGATTCACAACGTATACTTCGTTTTTCCAAACCCCTTCCAATATTTGATCCCGAGATAAAACTCTACCAGCATTTCTGGCTAAAAACACCAATATATCAAATTCAATTTGGGTTGCCTGAATCGGTTTGTTATCCAGCGTTATTTCACGACTCTCCGTGTCAATAGAAAAGTTGTAGGCAGACCAGTAATACTCCGTTTTCCGTTCTTGCCTGGAAAGCACTTTTTTTACTCGTGCCATAAGAACTTTTGGGCTGAAAGGTTTTGTTACATAGTCATCTGCCCCCATTTCCAAACCCTTTACGACGTCTACATCTTCACTTTTAGCCGATTCAATAATGACAGGAATATCCTTTAATCTGGGTTGTTTCTTCATATACGTTAATACTTCCAACCCATTAATTTCAGGGATCATTAAATCGAGAATAACAATGTTAATAGGAGTGTCTTTCAGGTAACGAATGGCTTTTGTCCCATTCTTGGCTACCAAAACTCTATAGCCTTCTTTTTCCAAATGAAACTGAATTAACTCAACTAAGTCTTCATTGTCTTCCGTAAGTAATACTGTTTTCATATTCCACCTCGTTGCAAAATATCCCCCACTTACGTAATACTATAGTAGAAAAAACTTCAATGGGAAATCCAACTACGTTCCAAAAACTTCCATTTGTTGATTGTAAAAATCCAACCGGAAGTTCTTGAATACCATATGAACCAGCTTTGTCATAAGGTTGAAATGTATCTATATACTCTAAACACTGGTGCTGTGTCAAATTTGAAAATTGCAAACATGTTGAATCGGTGAAATGAGTTCTGTTTTTGACATACCCACTCTTTACCTGAAGAATAATTCCAGAGGATATTACCCAGTGTCTTTGTCCTGCAAGTGCATACAACATAGCTAGCGCTTCACTCCTGCTTTGTGGTTTCCCTAGAATTTTCTCCTGTGTGGTAACCACTGTATCACATCCAATAAGAAGAGCGTCCTGAAAAGAATGAGTTGCATAAGCACAATTAACTTTTCTATTGGCATTGCAAGAACAAACGAACTCTGCCTGTTCTGGCAAATAATGATTTGAATGTAATTCCTGACAAACAGGGACAAAAATTTTGAAGGAAGGAAAGAGTTGTTGGAAGATTTGTTTTCTTCGAGGCGAACCTGAAGCAAGAACTATATCCATAAGTTTAGTTGGAATGTAAGAATGACTCAGCCAACACTCTTATAATTGGATTCTCAGATCGAGAACTTAACACAATGTAAGTGCGACCAGTATCTTTCATTT
>CAYRBR010000030.1:4847-17875 GCA_964422555.1 uncultured Caldisericota bacterium
AGCGATGTAAGGGATTTTATCAATGCAGAGCTTGGGCAGCTAAAAACGTACGATGCTGACAAAGACGGTAAACTTACGATCCTGCCAAAGGATAAGATAAAAGAGAATATCGGTCGCTCACCTGATTATTTGGATAATTTTATAATGCGTATGTATTTTGAATTAGTTCAAACAAACTCTTTGCAGACGCTTCAGAGTTAATTCGTTGTAAGGCTTCTACGCACAGTCGTCGTATCGGATAGGGAGTTGTGCTTTCAATAAAACAATTTGTAACATTCTTTTCCACTCCCTCCCACGGAAACCAGGAAATAAGCAACAGGGCAATTTCAATGGTTTTTTCATCTGATTGATGCAACAAAGAAAGAAAAAACTGTTTGCTGCAATGAGACATAACAATCGTACTCGACAGAGTGGGTGGATAATTCTGTATAGCGTCATTACAAAAGGCAAGGTAATCCTGCTGGATACTATCGATATCTTTTACAACAACCGGTATGTTTAGAATACGCTCCCAACTTTTAACCGGATTGATTACCAAAAGCGTTAAACAACTTTGATAACGATCGTTGTCGGAACTATCACTTCGGTCAATAATGGATTGCAAAAAAGGAGAAGCAAGTTCATTCTGAAGATGCTTGAACGTTTCCTGCAGAAGATTCTTTGATTCTTCAGTTTGGGTAGGATAATCGTTGTAAACTCGAGAATACACTTCTTCTTGAAAAACAACTGAACAAAGCTTCTGGTTTGTGGAAGAATCTGGTTTAATTGAAACAGAAAGGGAGTGGAATAAGTGGATAATACTCTTGGTAGGAAGAGATAGTGTTGCTTTTACAACCGAATCCTTCGAAGCCCTATCTAAAAAAACATAATCTTTAATTACTTTTTCTACTCTTGTATACTTAGACTCTTCTCTGTTCCAATAGCGGGACAAAACAAATGCAAGAACAGCAAGAAGCAAACCAAGGACTAAAGGTAAATAAGTATTCAGTGACTGAAAAAGGGATGACGAATAGTAGCTCACGTCAATCTATGAAAGAAAACGACGCATCAGCTCTTCAGCGGTTTTATTTTTTTTATTCTGTTTAGGATACACCAATATCTTTAAATCAGCTTTATCTCTACTATTTTGTTTAAATATCTGAATCAAGTTCTTGCAGTATTTCTCCAGATCATCGTAGGTGGTGAACAAAACAAATGCATCGTCAACGTCATCTTTAGATGTAAAAATGAATTGACTGGCATCTTTTTCTCGAATACTAAGTGTGACAGCTAATAAAAAATCTTCTTTTACAGATCGTATATCCATCGGGTTAACATTAACAATATTTACTCTCAGGGCGTGGAATTCAACACCCGACGAAACCCATTCTGCAAGCTTTCGAGTTGCTGCTTTTTGGGGATATCGAAGAATAAGCGTATTGTTATTATCTTCTTCTTTTCTTCGAATCAATCGATTAATGCGAATTTCTAACTCTTCAAAATCGAAGGGTTTCACTAAATAATCATCCGCTCCAGCTTTAAAACCTCGGATTTTGTCTTCTGTTTGGGTTCGAGCTGTTAAAAAGATAATAGGGATACTCTTTGTATCCACTGATTCCTTCAATTTTGCAGCCACCTCAAAACCATCCATCTCAGGCATCATAACATCAAGCAGAATTAAATCGGGCTTCTTCTGTTGTGCTATTTCAATTGCCTTTAAAGGACTTGAGGTTTTCAATACTTCATACTGCTTTAACTGCAAATGCAATGCCAGTAATGAAAGAATATCTGGTTCGTCGTCAACAATTAGTATGCGAGTATGATTGCTCAAAAAGTACCTCGATTACTTCCAGATTTCAATACAGGTGTCTGGACAAATTAATGCACAAGATGTACAAGCAGTACACTTTTCCATGTTTTCTTCAGCAATAGAAGCTGGATGAAATCCGGATTGATTAATGTCTTCTTTTAAAACAATAATTTTTACTGGGCATACTTCAACGCAAAGAGAACATCCTTTACATAATTCTTCGTTAAATACTACTTTGGCCATGATTCCTCCTTATTTTGAGAGCTCTCGGATTAATTCCTGAGCCACTACAATTCTTTGAATCTGATTTGTGCCTTCATATATCTGTGTGATTTTTGCATCACGTAACATTTTTTCTACCGGGTAATCTTTCATATAGCCATACCCACCCATAACCTGTATTGCATCCAATGCAACTTTAACTGCTACATCGGAGGCAAAATACTTCGCCATAGCAGAACATTTGCTAATTTTCTTCTCACCTGAGTCAACCGTTGCAGCTGCATTATAAATTAAACCTCTGGCAGCTTCAATTTGAGTTGCCATATCAGCTAACATAAATTTCACAGCTTGCTGTGCAATGATTGGTTGTCCAAATTGTATTCTTTTTGTTGCATAATGCAATGATTCTTCCATTGCACCCTGGGCAATTCCCAAAGCCTGAGCACCTACACCCGTTCTGGAATGATCGAAATTATCCATGGCAATAAGAAAGCCTCGCCCAGGCTTTCCTAGCATATTTTCAGCAGGAACGTACACATCGTCAAAAATAAGATCGCAGGTATGCGTTGCTCTTATTCCCATCTTGTCTTCTTTTTCACCAAAACGGAATCCATCCATTCCTTTTTCAACAATGAATGCAGTAATACCTCTAATTCCTTTTTTTGGATTAATAGTAGCTAATACGACATATACATCAGCAATAGATCCATTTGTAATAAATATTTTGGTACCATTCAATAAATACCCATCTTTGTAAGGGATAGCGGATGTTTTAATGGCAGATGCATCTGAACCAGCTTCGGCTTCCGTTAAAGCAAAAGCAGCAAGGTACTCTCCCGAGGCAATTTTAGGTAAGTACTTTTCTTTTTGTTCTTTGGTTCCCCACTTAACTATCGGATAGGAACCAAGAGCATTAACAGAATAGGCACAACTAATACCCCCACACACTCGTGAAAACTCTTCCTGAACCAGGCATAGCTCTGTTACTCCCATATCCATTCCATCATATTCTTCGGGAATGAAAATACGGAAAAAATCGAGCTTTCCCATTTCTTTAATGAGAGGGACCGATGTTCTATTTTGTTGATCCAATTCCTCGCGTAACGGTTTAATCCTCTCTTCAGCGAATCTTCGAGCAGCATTTTTTAAGATTGTTTGTTGTTCGTTCCAAAAATACTTCATGACAATGATTTTACCGAATCACAAGGATGTTTCAATACAAGAAAGTGACGTTTATTTGTAGAAATTGATTCTACATATATACTTGTTAAAGATTAGTAAGGAGTTGTAAATGCAACATATCGTAAAAGTAAGAATTAAAGTAAAAATGCACCGCTTCATATGCGATGAAGATATGAAAGTAAAAACCGGTGATAAAGTAAAAGTACAGATTAACAACGAAATCGACTTCGGTGAAGTCATCACTATATATCCATTTCATAAAGACATAGCTACAGAAGGAAAAATTATTGACACATCTAGTAACATTTCTGATGAAAACAAGCGAGAAATGGAAGAAAAAGATAAGGAAGTTTTGTCTTTTTGCCAAAATAAATGCCAGGAATTAGCTTTAAAAATGTCTCTTATCAAAGTTGAAC
Organism: uncultured Caldisericota bacterium; assembly: GCA_964422555.1. Classification (GTDB taxonomy): domain Bacteria; phylum Caldisericota; class Caldisericia; order UBA6126; family UBA6126; genus JAGLCW01. The sequence continues at coordinate 8,457 of CAYRBR010000030.1, forward strand.
ATTCATTGGATGGTTCCAAGATTATCATCTATTTCACAGCAGACAAACGGGTTGACTTCCGAGAATTAGTGAAAGATCTGAATACTTTTCTCAAACATAAAACACGTGTAGAACTGTGGCAGATAAGTTCACGTGAAAAAGCCGTATTAATTGGTGGTATAGGAGTTTGTGGTCGAGAAGTATGCTGTCGCTGTATCGGACAAATCCCCGACACCGTAAGCATTAAAACCGTGAAAGAACAAAGTTTAGAAATAAACCCCATAAAAATTACAGGTATTTGTGGAAAACTAATGTGTTGTTTAACCTACGAGCATTGCCAATACAAAGAAATGAGAAAAGAATTTCCAGCAATTGGATCTTCAGTCACTGTTGGAGAAAAAACCGGAGTCATTCGAAGTATTAATTTTTTATCTAAAAAAATGAAAGTGTCCTTTCCTGAAGGAGCAATGCAAGAAATTACGTTGGATGAATACCTAGGGAAAGAGACTAAAGAACCCGAAGAACAGCCAATCGATAAGCGAGTTCACATTGTAAAACCAAGAACTATACGTGCAAGAGTACAAAAAACAGGAACCAAAAAGAAACTAGTACAAAAGACAACAGAGCCACAAGATAAAGATAAGAAATACAAAAAACCATCTCCACCAAAAACAGATAAAAAAACAATCCCTGCAACCGAAAACAGACCGAACACCGAAAAGAAGAAGCCGGATTCAAAAGACACGGAAACAACAAAAAAACCAGGATTTAAAAAACCCTGGCGAAAAAGACGGTATCCAAGGAAAAATAAAAATCCGAATCAGTCGTCAAACCCAACTTCTTCTGAAAATCAAAAACCTAAGAAACCGCCTCAATCAAATATTAAAAAAGAGGAAAAGAAAAGTTAGTTTACTTCTCGGAAAGCCATCGCTTTAGCTCCACAAATGGGGCAAACTTCTGGTTTTTCATCCATATGAATGTAGCCACAAACTTTGCATAGAAATACTTTTCTATCTTTCCCATCCTGCAGCGTATCCAAGGCTTCCTGATATCGTTCTGCATGACTTTTTTCTGCTTCCATTGCAAGCTCAAAGCCTCGTTTTGCTGCATTCTCGTTTTCTTCTTCTGCTTCTTTGATCATAGCAGGATACATTGTTTCAAACTCATACGTTTCCCCACCAATGGCATCCTTCAGATTCTCTTCTGTGCTATTGATGGCACCCATGTTTTTGAAGTGATTTAGTGCATGAATGGTTTCCGCTTCGGCAGCAGCTCGAAATAGTTTGGCTGCTAAAATATGTCCTTCAAGGTCTGCTTTTTTTGCATAAGCAGTGTATTTGCGATTTGCCTGTGATTCTCCTGCAAATGCATCTTTTAAGTTTTTCATGGTCTTTTCCATAGTGGTACCTCCATAAAGAAATTAATAATAGTGTATCAAAAACGAACCGAAGTTTTATTCTTTCGAGAGCGAATCCGAACAAATTGTTTAGGTTGAATCGACACTCGTTGAATTAAAAATGGGGGTTGGAACCCTACCTTTTCAAGCAATCCAATAACTTCTCCCATATCAGCTTTGTGAAGCAACCGATGTATAAACTTTGTATAAGCAATCGATTCTTCATAATACAAACAAAATATCCCTGGTTCTTCTAGTATCCGAAATATAGCTGACAAGGAAACAATAGGATTTTGAATTAAACGCTCTACAGCCAGACAGTCAAACGAAAAAAATTGATGAGATCGAATTTCAGTCCATCTTTCAAAGGGTAAGTACCTGGCATAGATTACTCCCCAAAAGTGAAAACTACGCAAATACTCCTCCCATTGTTTTTCCTGCGATTTCGAGACCGTGAAAATCATTAGTTTTGAGGATAGTCGTTTTAGTCTTTCATGAAGAGGAGGAATAATGGTAGCATCAGTGAGTCCAAATAATGCATACTTTTTATTGTCCAATGGTTGTAGTAACTTCTTGTACACTGCCTCTACATTGCAATGTTTTAAAGGAGTGTTAGGAGAGTTTCTTTGTTTTGCTATATCGATCTTCATTTGAAAATATGCACCCACAATACGATTGACAATAATACTTCCTATCTCTAGCTTTCGTCATTCCTTCTATATATCGCAAACTCCAGTTACGATACAGAAAAACGTCCTTTGAGAACCACTTATCCGCTGCTGCCCTAATAATATCGTGGTTTTGATACGGACTAAAAAAGAGAGTAGAACTACAATAATCGAATTGCCCTACCTGAAATCGTTCAGCAAACCCTTCCATTCGCATATCATAACAAAACGAACAACGTTTTGTAGAAGTAGAAACTGGAAGAGTACGCTGTAGAAAATCCCGGTACGGATACGCTCCATACAACATTGGAATAGAATAGTCAGTTATAAGGTTATAGGTTGCTTCCTTTCGTAAAATGTACTCCTTAAAAGGATGAATATTCGGATTGTAAAAGAATCCGGTAATCGAAAACTCTGTACTTAAATCTTCAATTGGAATAATAGAACAGGGAGCACAACAAATGTGAAGAAGCAGAGATGGTTTCAAGAGAATAATCCATTCACTGTTTCAACCGTTGAAGAGATATATCCATTCGACTCTAGGTATCGGATACCGTCTTTTGTGAGAATACGTCCTCGAGGTGTTTTTTCAATATAATTCATGAGCAGCAAATAGGGTTCTGTAATTTCTTCAAGCGTAGTTCGGTCTTCACTTAAAATAGCACATATTGTGTTCAACCCAATGGGTCGTCCTTGTTTCTGGTACAACAACAAAAGTAGTTTTCGATCTTGATCTGACAATCCGTTGTTATCTAGTCGAAGCATAGAAAATGTCTCTTCTAAAACAGATGGTTCGACAACCTCCTTCGACTGCACTGTTGCCACATCACGCACTCGTTTCACCAGATGAATTGCAATACGTGGAGTTCCTCTGGACCGTCGAGCAATTTGTCTGGCTTCTTCTTCAGGTATTTGAATCTCAAGTTGTTTTGCAACATTTTGTATTACCTGTACCAATTCATCAAGGGTATAAAACTGGAAATGAAAGGTAAGTCCAAATCGATCTCGCAGAGGTTTTGACAATAAACCTGCTCGAGTAGTTGCTCCAATTAAGGTAAAAGGATTGCAGGCAATAGAAGCTGCCTTGATATTCCTTCCTCCCCCTCTAACAATTTGAATTTCAAAATCCTCCATAACACTATAAAAAGATTCTTCAATTCGCTTATCCAACCGGTGAATTTCATCAATGAATAAAATATCGCCCGGGTTTAAGGTCATTACCAAAGACATTAAATCGATAATTCGCTTAATAGAAGTAGCAGTTGTTTTTACCAACCTTCTATCCATTTCTTTGGAAAGAACAATTGCCAAAGAAGTTTTCCCCAAACCAGGAGGACCATTTAGCAAAATATGTTCCATACACTCGTTTCGATCTTTCGAAGCACTCATGGCAACTTTCAAATTCTTTTTAATACTGGTTTGCCCAATATACTCCTTCAGTGAAGAAGGTCGCAGTAGTGTATCTTCTACTTTTACAGAATCTGTTTTTTTCTGATTCATTTTTTAGCATCCCGTTTCACTAAAGGGGAAAGATCTTCAGATTGACCGGTAAATTTTGGAGTATGGATTACATTTTTCTTCAATAAAAATTCTTCTTTCCATTTTCCCAAGTTCTGTACAAACGGAGGGACTTCTTCTCCATAATTAGCAATGAATTCTCGGAATCGAAGTAAATCGTAATACGTTAGAGTTAAATAGTCTTGCAGCCCAAACTCTCCATTGGGAAGGCGTGCATAGTGTAAATCATGATTCTCGGTGTTCTTCCATGAATTGGTGGTTGCATTTACACTGTTTATAATTCGCCATGCGGCATTGGTATAGGTTTCGATTCCGGTTACTTCTCCCAGAAGTAACAAGAAGGAAGATTCATTTAACAAGTGGTTCAGTGAAGAATTTACCCGTATTTCAGGATGCTCAAAAATAAAGTAATCTTGTAGCATAAAACCATAGTTCGATGTTTGATAACAAAATCCTTTTCGAATTCCATCGACAAGCAAATCTCCTATTTTTGAAGAAGCGTCCCTTGCTTCTTCTATGCCAAGTTTCTGGTATAGGCGAATCATAAATAATGCTGCATCGGTACAAAACCGAGTATCGAAATAACGATCCTGCATACCATATTCATCACGCAACCACTTTGAAACCGTCCCGTTCGTCCAATATCCTTCGTTGTTTCTTGTTTCCAGTAAGGCATACAAGGAATTCACACAAAGGTCGTATAAAAAGCTCTGGTCTTCTTCATAATAATATTCTAAAATACTTCGTGGAGCATACATTGAATAATCCCAGTAAAAACTGGTAGGGGACTCGTTCTCATATCCAGACAAGTAAGTAGAATAATAAAACCCATCTTGAAAGTATCCCTTTTTCAAGGCCAGGTCAGTAATGAGCATTACTTTCTCCAAAGGAGCCGAATCAATATTCAGCATTGGATTCGATGATACAACAAACCAATCACGAACATGCGAGTTTTCCAATAAAGTAGAATGAGAAGAAATTTCCCATTCGTCTTGCTCCGTCCATTTCATGTATGTGATAGATTCTACCTCGGGTAAGTGCTGGTAAATACCAAACTCAGATTTTTTATAGGGGAACACAACTCCTGTGTACACAGAAGAAGAAGGAGTATGATCCTGGATAAGTCGTCCAATCATAGCCTCTCCAAATGATTCAGGAGTATCCACCGCTACTGTTTCTAATTTGGTGGAAGCTTCCCAGTAATCGGTAGAAGAATATCGAAATACTTTAGTATCCATAGTACTTTCACCTGAACGATTCTGGATATTTTCGTCTTGGTATCGAACAGAATAGTGCAAAGGAAAATTCCGTTTTAATGCATTCTCAAAATCTAAGAAAACCAGAACATCTGTGTTTTGAAGCACCCGACACCAAAACTGGCATGTAATTTCGTTTCGAGCTGGATCAACCAGCCGAATCGTACCCGATACAGCGCAAGCCATATAAGAAGGAAAATCGGTTTCGTATAAAACCGAATCAATTTGGAACGGATCTTCTATATCCACAGTAACATAGCGCCACTGGTTAGGAGCGGTAGAGTAACGCAAAGTAACCTCATGAGATGTCCACTCCAAAAGATGCTTGGAAAACACGATGGAATATCCTTCACTCGATTGATTCTCGGGAGAGGTAACCGTTCGTAACGGCAGAGCACATAGGGTAATGAAGAAAAGGGGAAGCCACACGGCACAGGCCCAAAGAATTATAGTTCTTCTTTTTCGCTTCTTCGTAGTCGTAGATTGTTTTGTTTTGTTCATATTACTTGTTTCATGCATGTACTAAATTATTATACTTAAAATATGCAAATTCGTCAGAAAGAAAAAATATGGAAAAAGATATAGCAAATACTATTTATGAAAACCAACTAAAACCTTTGGTTGATTCCTACATGAATCAGAAAGATTTAGCCAAAATTGAAGAGGCTTACTATTTTGCCCGACAGTTTCATGAAGGACAAAAAAGAAAGTCGGGTGACCCCTACATTGTACACCCCCTGGAAGTAGCCCTTATTCTTGCCGAACATCAGGTAGATGCTAGTATGATTATTACAGGACTTCTTCATGATAGCATAGAAGATACCGAAGCTCGAAAAGAAACGATTCAAGATTTGTTTGGGGAAGACATAGCCGGACTTGTGGATCAACTAACCAAATTGCAGAATATTGAATTTAAAACCAGAGAAGAAGGGCAATCTGAAAACCTTCGTAAACTATTGCTTTCAATGGCACAAGATACACGCGTTGTGATGGTGAAAATTGCAGATCGCTTGCACAACATGCGCACACTAGACCATCTAGCCCCCCATCGCCAAAAAGCCATCGCAAAAGAAACCATGGACATTTATGTTCCCCTGGTACATCGCCTTGGAATGTATGCTTTCAAATGGGAGCTGGAAGATTTGTCATTCAAATATATTCACCCCGAAGAATTCCGAAAACTAAAAAGTATGGTTTCCCGAAAACGTACCGAACGAGAAGAATATATCGACAATGCCATGCAGTTTATTTCTAACGAACTAACAAAAAACAATGTCGACCACAAAATGGAAGGTCGTCCCAAAAATCTGTATTCCACTTATGTTAAAATGCAAGACAAACAAAAACCCATTACCCAAGTGTACGACTTATTCGCAACCCGTGTACTAGTTTATACTATATCAGATTGCTACACTGCACTGGGTGTTATTCATAGCATCTGGCGACCGGTTCCCGGACGGTTTAAAGATTACATTGCCAATCCCAAAGCAAACGGGTACCAATCGCTTCACACTACTGTATTTGGACCAAACGACCAACTATTAGAAATCCAAATTCGAACGTTCCAAATGCATTCTTTAAACGAAGTAGGCATTGCCAACCACTGGTCGTACAAAGAAGGTGGTACAAAAAAAACCCGCGACTTCGATGAAAAAGTACAATGGCTAAAACGACTTTTAGATATGCAACAGGAAGCAAAGAATGCAGACGAGTTTATTAAAAATGTAAAATTTGATTTGTTCAAAGAAGAAGTGTTTGCTTTTACCCCCAAAGGAAGAGTAATTGACTTGCCAGTTGGTTCTACCCCCATCGATTTTGCCTACAGAGTTCACACCGACGTAGGAAATTCTTGCATAGGAGCCAAAGTGAACGGTCGAATTGTACCACTAACCTACAGCTTGCAAACAGGCGACATTGTAAAAATACTTACATCCAAAACCGTAAAAGGTCCCGGAAACGATTGGTTGAAAATGGCCAGGTCGCCCAGTACCCGATCTAAAATTCGAACCTGGATTCGCAAACACCAATTGGAAGACGAAAAAGAAGTCGAAAAAGAACTGGAAGAAGAAAACACCCAGGAAGAAACAGAAGATACCCCTTCCTTTATAAAAGCTCCCTCAAAAAAAACACACAAGAACCCCGTTATTGTGGATGGAAAAAAAGATTTACTGGTTACCTTCCCTCGATGTTGCAACCCAGTTCCCTACGACGAAATTGTGGGTTACATTTCTAGAGGGAGAGGCATCGTTATCCATCGTAAAACGTGTCCAAACCTTCGTACCTTACTGGCCGAGGAAGGACGAATTATTCCTGCCAGATGGAATCGAGAAGGAGAAGAGGCTTCCTATTTTGAAACAGCTCTTGTTTTATATGTAAGTGACACCCCTGGTACCTTGTCGAAAATTTCCGAAGTTCTAACCCACGAAAATTTTAAAGTATTGGAAATGAAAGCAAGTATTTCTGGAAAAGACTTGGAAAAAATTACACTTCGATTAGAAATAAAAGACAACATTGAACTAAACCGACTGATCGATTTGCTGAATCAGCTTTCCATTGTAAAACGAGTAAAACGTTTATGATTTTACTTATACAACGAGTGAAAAAAGCATCGGTAGAAGTAAACGCTTCCGTAATCGCTTCCATTTCCACGGGTATTCTAGCCTATGTGGGAGTCGAAAAAGAAGACACCGAACAAGATATTCAATTGGCTGCCAAAAAACTAAGTGGTATTCGAATTTTCGAAGATTCACAGGAAAGAATGAGTTTGTCGGCTTCTGAAAAAGATGAATTTTTGTTAATTTCACAGTTCACATTGTGTGGTAACTTAAAAAAAGGATTTCGTCCCGATTTTATACAAGCTGAAAAACCAGATAAAGCCAAACCACTTTTCGACAAACTATGCGATGTTCTACAAAACACCTACCATCGAAGCGTCCAAACCGGTGAATTTGGAGCTGATATGCAAGTACACTCTCAAGTAGATGGCCCCGTTACCATTTATTTTAATACAAGGAAGTAATATGAACATTACCATTCAAGTAAACCCACCTATGCTAAACACAACCCTATACCTAACCAATCAAACTCATTGTGTAATTATCGATCCTGCTCATCCAGAAACCTGTAAAACCTACCTGGAAGAAAACAATCTTACCCCCGTTGCTGTTTTGCTAACCCACTCCCATTTTGATCACATTGCAGGGCTTGAAGCTCTACTGCCTCTTCATCCAAAACTACCCATTTATATTCATGCAGCCGAACTAGATGCTTTGTTCTCTGCTGAAAAAAATCTAAGTACATTTGTGGGAATGGATTTCCAATTACCCCCCAATGCAAACACATTGCCTTTACAAAACAAACAAAAACTCGAAATTCCTTCTCCTTCAGGCTCTTTTTCTTTCCTGGTGTATCACATGCCGGGTCATTCTTCGGGTAGTTGTATATATGAGTTCACTGCAACCAATAATGAAACGAATACAAACACATACCTGGCCACTGGTGATTTCCTGTTTGAAGGAACCATCGGAATAACCGATCTGGCAGACGGCGCTTCCGAAACCATGAAGCAATCCTTACGCACATTTAAAGATTTGTTTCAAAGTAGATTGCAGGAACACATTCAACTTATACCCGGTCATGCTGCCAGCCCAGAGAACTATAGTACCACCCTGGAAAAAGAATGGAAAACAAACCCTTATCTAAGCCGAATCTAAAAGGAGAACAAAATGAATGTTTGGGATGCACTACTAACTACATTGTATCGACTGGGATCAATATGTGTTCTTGTCGCAATTGGTTTACTGCTAAACAAAATGACGCAGGAAAAACGACACAAAGATGCTAAAGGATCCATTAATGGAAACTACTACAGGGTTTTCACCCAGGCACTGGAACCATACAAAAAACCTTGTATCCATTTCGGTTTAAAAAGAAAACTACAGAAAGAAATACGTGGAGCATTCGAAAGAGAGCAGCAGAAACAAACTCCCCCTCAAAAAGTGATTCCAAAACTCCATTCCTTTCATAAAGAAACCACTCGTATTCTCTGGAAAGAACAGTATGCGAAAGCAGTTTCAATTAACATTTTTGCCTGGGTAATTCTGCTTTTTCTATTGTTACAGAGCGTTGCTACCATTGGATTCGTTTGGAATATTCCTTTCCTTTCCGTGTTAGGTCCTATTTCCAGCACAGTAAGTAAAAGTCAATTCTTCCCTGCTTTTTACCAGGTACAAACCTATGGAATATTTCTCTGTAATTTCCTGGTGTTCACAGGCTTTCTTGTCGCCTGGTTTATTCCTTCTTCCAATGAATTTGTTAACTGGAAATCGGTACTACTCATCATTGCGTTAAGCAATGCACTCTTCCTATTTATCTTCCCCGATAACCAAGCCTACACACTACTTCCAAATCAAATTACTCTGTGGATTGTGACTGGATTCGATGCCCTTCTGTTCATCCTTAGCTACACAATACACCAGCAAGTTGAAACCAACTTAACGGAAGCAATAGAGGAATATTTACCTGAGTAGAAAATAATATACCCCAAGAACCCGACTTTAAACGGCTAGATACACTCGTACAAGCTTTTGTGGAAAAGAACAG